>JAUXGF010000035.1 GCA_030622395.1 Calditrichaceae bacterium | reverse complement strand
TGGGCCTATCCCCAAAAGTCGTTTTTTTGAAAATATCTTTAGAATCTTAGATTATATTGAAATATTTACAAGTATACACGTTAAAAACGGCTTATTTTAGTCGCAAATATTTTAATTATTAACCGCGAAACTTGAGTAATATGATATCTAAAAGAATAAGATCATTATGAATACAACCAAAAAAGGTTCTGAATTTGAAAGTAGGGCAATGGATTTACTTTCGAAGTTAATTAAAAGACAAGAGCTTCCAATTAACTCAAAGTATGCAAAAATTTATTATAAAAAGGCATATTTCTCTATTGATAGAAATCAAAATATAATTATAGATATATCAATTGAAGTTTGGTTGCCTAATGCTCTGAATTATTCATTATTATTAGTAGTTGAATGTAAAGATTATTCTAAACCAATCGAAGTAAGTGAGTTGGAAGAATTTGTTTCTAAAATTAATCAAATTGCTGGGCAAAATGTAAAAGGTGTGTTTATTACAACAAATTCATTACAATCGTCAGCATTTAATTATGCAAAGTCCAGAGGCATCTGGATTATCCGCGTAATGCCAAATGACCAAGTCAAACATATGCTCTATCAAAGGGAAAATGAATATAAAAATTATGAGCTAATTGAAGCTGAAAAATCATTAACAAATCAAAACTACATTTCTGATTATGATGATATCTTTTATATAATTGAAGGTGAGTTAGGTAGTAGTGTCTCATAAAGTAGTCATTAGTTTAATAAAGGACTGCCTAACATTACAATCAACCCGACCCAAAACACGCAGTTTCCAATTCCAATTTTGTTAAACCGTTCAAATGAATTAGTTTAGTGAAGGTACTGGCCGCTTGGTTTTAGGCGGGTTATCGCAGGTTAGGTTGCCAAGTTATTGTTATAAATTTCAGAAGGTAAGGTATATATGAAGTCTTTTCTACTTAATATATTTTTAACTATTTTTATAGTTTCTGCTCAGATTTCAGATTCAAATTTATATGTTATTTCACTGAATGATAAATATGGATTTATTAATAAAAATGGTTCAATTGTAATTAATCCCGAATTTGATTTTGTTTTAATGTATTTTGAAGATAAGGCTGTTGTCTATAAAAACGGAAAAGCTGGTTATCTAGATATAAATGGTAATTATGTAATTCCACCAAGATTTATTAAAGCTTGGAATTTTTCAGAAGGATTAGCCGCTGCCTCGCTTGATGGATCAATATTTGGTTACATTGATACAACGGATAGTTTTGTCATAGATCCTATTTTTAATTCTGCAGAATTGTTTTCGGAAGGAATTGCGTCTATCAGAATAAAAAATAGATATGGTGCAATTAACCATTCCGGTGAATATATACTGAAACCAATTTATGATTATGTCTCTTATTTTATTGATGGACGTGGGAAGGTAAAAATTAATAAAAAATATGGATTTTATAATAGTGATGGTGAAATTATAATTGACCCAATATTTGACTATGCAGAAGATTTTTCTGAAGGATTAGCCAGTGTGAAAATTAAAAATAAATATGGATTTATTGATACATCTGGGAATTTAGTAATACACCCCATATATCAATCCGTTTCATCTTTTAGTAATGGTTTAGCTGCTGTTTTAATATCAGGAAAATATGGTTACATTAATAAAACCGGTAAAATTGTAATAGAACCATCCTTCGATTTTGCAAATGATTTTTCTGAAGGGTTAGCTAGTGTTAATATAGATAATAAGTATGGCTTTATTAATAAAAAAGGTTGTTTTGTAATTAAACCAATATTTGATGATGCCGGTGATTTTAATAATGGTTTGACAATTGCATACTCAGGGGAAAATTGGGGATATATAAATAAATCTGGTGTATTTGTATGGAAATCAACACATGATTTAAATTTTGATTAATAAAAAGTGGTGCAACCTAACCAGAGCATCATCGTGTCAAGTTAAATCCGGGTCATTGGGATTCTCTGAGAAGGGATGAAATTAGATATTATTATCCAGCCCCGACATATCGGGAAATGTATTATTAAAATAGATGCTGGATACTGGACAAAGAAACATGATCATCCCCGCAAAATCTGGATTTACGCTCCGCTCCAACAAGTATCATTTTCATTAATCAATTTGTATAGCTATGTTCCTTATCTCTCTATTCTTAATTTGTAAATTTAAAAATGAAATCTATTGGATCAAAATAATAATTATTAAGATCTGACTTAGTAGAACACTTAAGACTATATGTAACAAATAAACGGTAAGGCAATTTTGAAGTCGGTTTCAAAGGGCGCGGTCGTTTCTTTAAAATCTCAAAATGCAAATGATCGAATTGCCAGCCGTAATTATTTAATTCATCTTTATTCATAAATCTGGCTATAGGTTTAAATGGATTTACCTGCTCACCGATATCGGCGCGGATTCCTGAAACATGTTCATAAACCGTCCAAAAATATTTACCGCTTTCTAATTGATGTTCAATAATTATTTGCGCATAAGGCCCGTCATCTCTTATACTGATTACCTTACCTCCGGCAACAGGAAAGATGAGCTCATTTTTATAGTTATTGTTTGGACGCTTAATATCAATGCCGGTATGAAGATGAGCGGGAATATTAGGTCTCGCCTTTCTTGCCTGCCCAAAATGTCCGATAGAGGTCAATTTTAGGGAATCAACAGTAGTGCGATTTTTATAGGCTGCCGGTAAAAAACATTCAACCTTTTGGCAGCAGCCTGAATTTGTAAAAAACAGGGTAATAAAAAGAGTTACAAAATATAATTTTAGCATTTGTTTAATTTCACCAATGAGATTAAAACATCCCGGCAATTAGATAAAAAAGTGCGGCAATACTTCCGGAAATTAAAGCGTACGGCAACTGCGTCTTTACATGATCGATATGGTCGCTGGCAGAAGCCATTGACGATATAATAGTAGTATCGGATATTGGCGAGCAGTGATCCCCAAAAACACCGCCCCCTAAAACCGCGGCTACAGTTAGCGGAATATCAACATCCATTGTTTTTGCCATAGGTATCGCGATAGCTATCATAATAGCAAAAGCGCCCCAGGATGTACCTGTGGAAAAAGCAATGAAACAGCTTACCAGAAAAACTATAACCGGAACAAAATCCGGGCTTAACCATTGTTTGGAAACCTCTGCGACATAAATTCCGGTTCCTAAGTCGCGGCAGACTTTCCCGATAGCAAAGGCTAACATCATCAGCAAAGCAAGTGGAATGAGCCCCCCGACGCCTTTAAATGTTAAATTGATAAGTTCCGGTAATTTAAATAATTTTTGTGAACGGTAAAGAACTCCGGCAACAAGAAGCGAACTCAACACAGCCCAAAGGACCGCCGTAGAGCCGGATCCGCACCCAATAGCTTTAAAAAGCGCAGTCCCGAAAGAAAGTGAATCTATGTTCTTCACTTGACTCCAGCCGGAGTATATTAAACCGACAGGCATCATTAAAATCATTGTGAGAATTGGGATAATCATATTTTTAGCTTTTGCCGTTAAACCGGTTTTCTTATCTAAAGAGATAATCTCATCGGAAATCATAGGAGTGGCGTCATCGGCGATTACTTTGCCTTCTTCTACTGCCCGCCGTTCAGCCTTGCGCATTGGTCCAATATCTTTCTGCAATAAAATAACTAATATAACAACGAGTATAGCTAACAGGGGATAAAAGTTTAAAGGATAAGCTTTTATCATAATCTTTAATGGATCGCTCAATCCCTGCGCCATGAGTAAACCCATAACATAAGCTCCCCAGGCGTTAAGGGGAATTAAAATACAAATAGGCGCCGACACAGAATCAGCGATATAAGCTAATTTTTCGCGCGGGATTTTAAGACGGTCAAAAACCGGGCGGAAAATAGAACCTACGGCGAGAACGCTGATACTCGATTCGACAAAAATAAGAAATCCCGTAAGGCAGGCTAAAATCTGGACGACGCGTCGGCTGTTTCCCTTTTTACGCGACTCTACGTATTTAAGGAAACGATTGATGTAATTGATAAAACCCTCTACTCCTCCGGAACGCTGAACAAAGGCGATCAGCGCGCCCACTAAAGCGCTGAACATAATAGTTCTGGTATTCCCTGCGTCTTTGAACACATCAACCAGCGCCTGGATAGCAGCCAGAGCTCCATAAAACGGGTTCCAGTCATTTAAAATAACCCAGCCAATCCAAATGCCGAATAATAGTGAAATAAATACCTGTCTTGTTTTAATAGCTAATATGATAGCCAGCAAGGGAGGTAAGAGCGACCAGAAACCATAATGATCCATTTTTGAACTTTATGTTTGTTGTTTGATATTGTTAGTGTTAATATACTGGAACAGAAGTAGTTTGTCCCATAGGGATGCCCATGGCACAGTTTAACTACTTCGTATTGACAGTTATACCGAAACACATTTTTGCAAACCACTTGCTTATCGGTATAAAAGTTTAAGGGATTGTGTTGAAAGTTTCAAGAAATAAAAAAAGCCGCACAAGGCGGCTTTTTTCATAAAACTATTTTTTTTCAGGCAGCGGATGCTGTACCTTTTTTAAAGCTTCTTTGAAATCGAATCCTTTGTGGAATGGATTATCTTTGTTATGACATTCTTTACATACTGCTTCCGTCGGTTCAATCAGACCGTTTTCCAGACATGCTTTGTGATCTTTCATAATCTTATTACTTTTATAAACGCTGCCGGGGCCATGACATGATTCACAGGAAACGCCTTCTTCAATTGTTAATTTGCCCTTAGGATCAATTAACTTTTTATCAACGGTAGCCATAGTCGAATGACATTTCAAACATTTAGGATCTTTAGCCGGATCGGCTATGCCGTTTTTTTTCGCATACTCTAATGATTCTTTGCTTGAGAGGGATTCCAATGCTTTAGAATGGGCGGCTTTTTGCCATACTTCATACTGATTCCCATACTTTTTCATTTTGTGGCAAGTTTTACATTTTTTCACTCCCACATACATAAATTTGTCTTGTGCAAATAAAGTCATAGACAAAAACGTCAATAACATAATGATTGCCATAAATCCTGTTTTTCTCATTTGTTCCTCCTAATTTTTAATACTACGCTTTAAGTATTATGATTAGTTATATCGTTTAAGTTGCCAACCTAACAATACCTTAAATAATTCGCAAGTATTTTTTTCAAATAATACAATCTACTCTCAACATTTTTAATACAATTATACATATCCATAAACGGATATATTCCACATAAATATAATAAAATTAAAAAAAGATGCAACTATTCGACGCTTCAGAATAATTATAGATGAATTTGTATTATTCAAAAATATACACTAAAAAATTGCCGTTTCGCTTATCTATATAAAGAATTTTGTTTCCACCTAAATTACCACAAAAGTATTATAGATTTGATCAAATTATTGTTGCAAAATTTTGTAAAAAATGATACCTTCAATTTTTGATTTTATATGAAAGAATAAGAATGGAATAATGGATTAATGGAGTACTAGATTATTGATGAAAACCATTACTCCCTGCCTTCGCCTCAGGCGGACGGCATTAATCCAACAGTCCATCACTCTCTTTTATATGAAAGTAGAATGCCACGAAGAAACAATTAATTTTTAAATACTTAGAGCCTTGGTGCCTTAGTGGCTACTTTCATTGTTTATTGAGGGCGGAAGCCCATGTGAGTTTATATGAAAGTTTGAAGCGACTAAAGTAAACTAAAGTTAGAAGAATGATAATTTTTTTCTAAAATGATCGGAAAATATTCGTATATTGGTTATTGTTTCTTGAGCATATTGACAACATATTAAGTTATATCAATTAGTTAAAAGCCCATCATCTATTTTTAGAAAAAAGATGAGTTTAAAATAAAATTAATACATAATATTAGGAGGATTAAATGATTCGGAAAGAAGACGCTCTTAGATATCACTCCGAGGGCAGAAAAGGTAAAATTGAGGTTGTATCGACGAAACCTTGTATAACGCAGCGTGATTTAAGTTTGGCATATACTCCGGGCGTTGCGGATCCTTGTCTCGACATTCATGAAGATGTTGAAAAAGTATATGAATATACTGCCAAAGGTAATCTTGTTGCAGTTGTTTCTAATGGTACGGCTGTTTTAGGCCTCGGCGATATTGGAGCGGAAGCGGGCAAGCCTGTAATGGAAGGGAAAGGCGTGCTTTTTAAACGGTTTGCAGATATTGATGTATTTGATTTAGAATTAAATACTAAAGACCCTGATGATATTATAAAAACCGTTAAATTATTAGAACCTACCTTCGGCGGAATTAATCTGGAAGACATTAAAGCGCCTGAATGTTTTTATATCGAAGAAAAACTAATAGAGTTAATGGATATACCTGTTTTTCATGACGATCAACACGGTACGGCTATTATTTCCAGCGCCGCTTTATTAAACGCTCTTGAACTGCAAGAGAAAAAAATTGAGGACGTCAAAGTCGTGTTCAGCGGCGCTGGCGCCGCAGGGATTGCCTGCGCTAATTTATACATAAGCTTAGGCGTAAAAAAGGGAAATTTATATTTGGTTGACTCTAAAGGGCTGATTTATAAAGGCAGAAAAGAAGGGATGAATCCTTATAAAGAGCGTCTGGCAAACGGAAACGAACCGGCGGCTTTAGGCGATGTAATGAAAGGCGCAGACATATTTGCCGGCGTTTCAGCCGCCGGACTTGTTTCAAAAGAAATGGTTAAATCTATGGCGGATAAGCCGATTATATTTGCAATGGCAAACCCTGATCCGGAAATCACTTACACTGATGCAATTAGTGCAAGAGATGATATTATAATGGCTACAGGCAGGTCTGATTATCCTAATCAGGTTAATAATGTTTTAGGATTCCCGTTTATCTTTCGCGGAGCCCTTGATGTTCAGGCTAAGGCAATCAATATGGAAATGAAAATTGCCGCAGTTAATGCCTTAGCTGATTTAGCCAAAGAAGACGTTCCTGATTCTGTAATAAAAGCTTATGGCGGTCAGCCCATTCATTTCGGAAGAGAATATATAATTCCTAAACCTTTTGATCCCCGCGTATTAACCCGCGAAGCGCTTGCCGTAGCTAAAGCCGCTGTAGAATCAGGCGTAGCTCGTAAGAAAATTGAAGATTGGGATGAGTATCATAATTTTCTGGAAAGTAAATTAGGCATGTCTTATGGAATTATGCGCGGCGTTATTAATAAAGCAAAAACGCTTAAAAAACGTCTGGTTTTCCCGGAAGGGGAAGAATTACAAGTTTTACGCGCCACTCAAATTCTGCTTGATGAAGGCATTGCCGAGCCTATTTTAATTGGCGATCAAAATATAATTGCTAATCTTGCAAAAGAAAATGATCTGGATATAAAAGGGGCAAAAATTGTTGATATTAAAACGTTTGAAAAAATGGATGATTATGCAGAAGAACTCTACCGTTTGCGCAGACGCAAAGGAATGACTCTGACCGCCTGCCGCCGTATTCTAAGCCATCGTCCTAATTTTTTAGGCGCAATGATGGTTAAAAAGGGCGATGCCGATTCTATGCTTTCCGGTGTGAATCATTATTATCCGGAGGTAATCAGCCCTGCTTTGCAAATTCTTGAAGTGGAAAAAGAAAAGAAAGTTATTGCCGGCTTATATGCCATGGTATTTAAAAAAGAGGTAATCTTTTTTGCCGATACAACTGTAAACATGTCTCCTTCGGCTGAAACATTAGCTGAAATTGCCATTTTGTCGGCGGATGAAGTAGTTAAGACTTTTAATATACGTCCTAAAATTGCTATGCTTTCTTTTAGTAACTTCGGAAGCGTCCGCCATCCATTAACTGAGAAAGTCGCACAAGCTGCCAAAATAGTTAAATCCAAAAGACCCGACATTGAGATCGACGGCGAAATGCAGGTGGACGTTGCTTTTGACGAAGAATTACTTAATAAAATCTATAATTTTAGCGATTTAAAAGGACGGGCTAATGTGCTTATTTTTCCATCACTAGAAGCCGGTAACATCGCTTATAAATTAATGGCTCGTTTAGGCGGCGCTGAAGCTGTGGGTCCGATTCTTGTCGGTTTGGAAAAATCGGTTCATGTCCTGCAGCGTCATTGTGACGTTGATACTATCGTTAGAATGAGCGCTATTGCCGCAGTTGACGCTGAAAAGTAATCGTTTAGTATTCGTAGAGACGAGGCATTGCCTCGTCTCTATTTACATATCTTTGATTAATAAAAATTGAATATTGTGTTTTCACTCTCATATCAAAGATTAACACCCCAACAGGTTGTGATGATACGATAATACTTCATTCCGCTAATTCCCATACAAGTTCTTCCATGTCTATAAATGAGGTATTAAAATTCAAGTAATGCCTCAGTGAAATGGTGAAATGTTAAGACCCACCCCTGCCCCTCCCAAGAGGGGCATTGCTTATTCCCCTCTTGGGAGGGGCTAGGGGTGGGTTCTCATGCGTTGTTCAAATTTTTACCCAACTAACTGACGGCATTACAAATTCAAATACTTTTCGTTAGCTTTTAGTAATTATATGTTTTAAATTGGTTTAGAAAATTATTTCCTTAACTACTGCAAAAAATGCTCTTTGGGAAAGCAATAAATTGAACTATAAAATAAAAATTGCCGCTGTAAAATATATGTATGATTAAATTAATTGTAGGAAAATAATTATGCTTAAAAATTTTGACGACTTGTTAAAGCGTTTAAAAAGTAAGGGAAAGAAAAAAATTGCCGTTGCCATGGCTCAAGATGCAGACGCTATCCTTGCCCTTGAAAAAGCAAGAGCAGCCGGTCTTACAGATGCTGTTCTAATCGGTTCAAACGAAGAACTTAAAAAGATTGCCGGCGATCATAATTTGAGCCTGGATAATTACGAGATTGTTGATATAAAAGATGAAAGACAATGCGTTCGTGAAGCAGTCAGGATTGTTAAAAATGGCGAGGCGCATGTGGTGATGAAAGGGTTATGCAGCACTGCTGTATTCTTAAAAGGTATATTGGATAAAGAAAACGGGTTACGTTCTGCAAAGGCGCTTTCACATTTAGCAATTTTTGAGAGTCCTAATTATCACAAATTGATCTTTATGTCTGACGCCGCTATGAATATCGCTCCGGATTTAAATGATAAAATTGCCATTACGGAAAATGCTGTCAGCGCGGCTCATGCTTTAGGATATGAAAAACCAAAAACAGCTATGATTAGCGCGGTCGAAAAGGTAAACGCTTCTGCAATGCCATCAACCGCGGATGCGGCTATAATTGCAAAAATGGCTGACCGTAAACAAATAAAGGATGTTATCATTGACGGTCCTTTGGCGGTGGATAATGCTCTTTCTTCTAAAGCAAATGAAGTAAAGGGATTGGTTTCTCCTGTTGGAGGAGACGCGGATATTTGTATTGTTCCTAATATAGAAACAGGTAATGTATTTTATAAATTACTTACAGTTTTAGGGGATGCGCGCGTGGCAGGGGTTATATTAGGCGCATCAGCGCCGGTTGTTTTAACTTCACGCGCCGATTCAGAAGATTCAAAATATCTATCAATTGTTTCAGCGCTTTGCATTAGTAAATAGAGGGGAAAACAAATGGCAAAAGAAAATCCGCTTTTATTAGTAATAAATCCTGGCTCTACGACTACTAAGATAGGAATTTTTAAAGGCAAAAAAAAAGATTTCACTCATACGATAACACATAAGATTGAAGAGTTATCACGATTCAATAAAGCCTCGGATCAAGACCTTTATCGAATGGAAATTATTATAAAGGTATTACGCGAGAAAAAAGTGCCTTTAGATACAATAGAAGCCGTAATTGGAAGAGGAGGTCTATTGCGTCCTATTGAAGGCGGCACTTATGCCGTTAATGAACAAATGGTGGCGGATCTAAAAAAAGGCTTTTTAGGCGATCATCCTTCTAATTGCGGCGGATTAATTGCTTATGCTATAAACAGAGCCCTCGGCTGCAAAGCATTTATCGTAGATCCGGTTGTTGTTGATGAACTTGAACCGGTAGCGCGCATTTCAGGTATGCCCCTAATTGAACGTATTAGCATTTTCCATGCACTAAATCAAAAAGCAGTAGCCAGGGAAGTTGCCGAAAAATTAAACAAATCGTATTTTGAAATTAATATTATTGTAGTGCACATGGGCGGCGGTATTACAGTCGGCGCTCACCGTAACGGCAGGGTGATCGATGTAAATAATGGATTGGACGGCGACGGCCCGTTTAGTCCGGAGCGCAGCGGTTCCGTGCCGGTAGGCTCTCTGGTTAAAGCGGCTTTTTCAGGAGAATATACCTTACCCGACATGAAAAAGTTGATAAAAGGACATGGGGGAATGGTAGCTTATTTGGGATCCCATGATTTAAGTACAGTTGAAAAACGGATTATTAACGGGGATGAAAAAGCGTCTTTAATTTACGAGGCGATGGCATATCAAATCGCAAAAGAAATCGCAGCTCAGGCGGCTGTTTTAGAAGGAAAAGTAGACGCAATTGCTTTAACAGGGGGAATAGCAAATAGCGAAAAATTTGTTAATCTGATCAAAAAACGGGTTGGGTTTATTGCGCCTGTTTTTGTATCCCCAGGTGAACAAGAAATGAAAGCCCTGGCGTTAGGCGGCTTACGTGTTTTGAAGGGCGAAGAAAAAGTAAAAGAATATTAATTTTGTAGATTGTTAATATAAAACAAGGGTTCTTATGCAAAAGGTAAAAGCAAAAGCGGTTCAGGTTAAGGGCGTAACTTTTATGGGAATAACAGACAGCAATCATTGGGTTCCTATAGATGGACCGGCAGAATTTGGCGGAGCCGACGCGGGTATCCGCCCTAAAGAATTATTGTTGTTATCTCTAATCGGCTGCACCGGCAGTGATGTGGCGTCTATTTTAAATAAAATGCGCGAACCATACACACGTTTTGAGGTCGTCCTCGATGGAGAAATGACTGATCAACATCCTAAAGTTTATACAAAACTTCATATTACATATAGAGTATGGGGCGAAGGCATAAAGGAATCTAATTTGCAAAAAGCGATTCAGCTTTCTTCCCAAACCTACTGTGGGGTTACCGCAATGCTTAAAGATTCTGTCGAAATTAGCGATTCTTATGTGATTAATCCGGAAGATTGACCGAATTATATTCAAAGGCGAGAAAATATATTAACAGGATTACATAGCGCCTTAACGTATAAATGGCGTTTTCGTTCAGAGCCTGCATATCAATGCTTAATTTGGCATTGTAATATTAACAAAATTTATCTACTGTTTTTTATTTCCCTTTTAACTGCATATCTA
>JAUXGF010000239.1 GCA_030622395.1 Calditrichaceae bacterium | reverse complement strand
TGACGTTTCCGAAGAAAAGTTGGAAAAAATCTGGAATCACAAAATGATTCTTGTTATAGATCAAAAAGAGCTGCTCATGGGCGAAGCCGATAAACATAATCTTAAAAAAACAGCATGGACGCGTAACACGGCAATAGTGGATATTGCTACTAATTATATAATTCTTGATATCACCTTATTCGGATTAAGAATGAATATTGAGGTAGGGGATACTGTATCTTCAATGTTGAAGGAGGGTTATGACAACCTGGGTAAAATGCTTGAACATGAAGATATTGATGTTTTAACGAGTGTATAGAAAAAAGGGTGAACCTCACTCGCGAGTAGTGAATTTATTTGGTTGTATATTGGAAATTACACAAACCCACCCCTAACCCCTCCCAAGAGGGGCATTGCTTATTCCTCTCTTGGGAGGGGTTAGGGGTGGGTTCAATATTCCACCAGTGCGTGAGGTTTTACAAAAAAGGTAACTGTTTTGCCGTTTTAAAGACTGTATTCTACGAAATGGATTGGTGAGGATTGGATTAATGGGTATTGTAGTTCCAATATAAAAACTATTTTCTAGCGCTCCATTAATCCAGTACTCATTACTCCAATTTCTCACCGCAGGATATTAAATTAATGGATATAAAGAAACGTTACAGCGAAATCATCAGCAAAACAAAAACTTTCGGCATTGAACGTAAATGCGTTGATCTAAACATGCACAGCGGCGCGCCTGTCCCTGGTTGGCTGCCGGGCGAAACTTTATATGAAATTTATGTGCGTTCCTTTTCCAATCAGGGAAGTTTTAACGCTGTAAAAGAAAAACTTGAGCATATTAAAAAATTGGGGATCAACCTCATTTGGCTGATGCCTATCTATCCAATCGGAGAATTGGGACGTAAGGGCAGCCTTGGCAGTCCTTATTCCGTTAGAGACTATTTTAATGTTAATCCTGAATACGGCTCGAATGATGAATTTAAGGAATTAGTAAATGCCGCTCATACTTTAGATATGAAAGTTATAATTGATATGGTTCCTAATCATGTGGCTAATGATTATAATCAACTGTCATTAAAACCGTATCTAATTAAAAGAAATTCACAAGGCGAACCTGTTCGTAAAATTGAAGATTGGACAGATATAATTGACATGGATTACAATAATCCCGGAACACGTGAACATATTTTAAATGTCATGCGTTTCTGGATTACAGAATACGATATTGACGGCTATCGCTGTGATGTGGCGGGAATGGTTCCCGGCTCTTTTTGGGACTGGGCCGCGCCGCAACTACGCAAGATAAAAAATGACTTCTATTTATTAGCGGAATGGGAAAGTCCCTTTTTACATAAAGATTCGTTTCAAAGCTCTTATGATTGGACATTATATGAACTAATGAAATTGGTTTACAAGCGCGCCGAATCCGTTCAAATATTGCTTGATTGGATTTATGTAAAATCGAAATTATATCCTAAAAATAGTTTATCATTAAGGTTTTTAGAAAACCATGACAAGCCGCGTTCGGCGTCTATTTTTAAACAGGAGGCAATAAAGCCGTATTTAGTGTTTTTGTTTTCAATCGACGGGCTGCCTTTAATTTACAACGGTCAGGAAATTGGCTCTAAAAAATATCCATCGCTTTTTGAAAGACAGCCGATTGACTGGCACAACAGAGATGATGAACTGTATCAACTATATAAAAAGTTAATTCAGTTACGCAAGGAATATCCGGCGCTGGCTTCAAAAGAATATTTATTTCCGGATCATATTAATAAAAATAATGCGGCTGTCTTTGTTAAAAAGGGAAATGATCAAATAAGCTTGTTAATTAATTTTAACAATCAAATAGAAGAAATATTTTTAGCTGATGAATTTATGCAAAGTATAAAAAATGGATGTGTTATTTTAAATACAAAAGAAAATCAGATATGGCAATCGGGCAAATTAGTTTTGCAGCCCTTGCAAGCCGTAATGGTTAAAATTAAATAAATATTTTATATAAGGAATGGCAACAATGAGAATTATACAAACAACTATATTTATCTTAATCAGCAGTTTCATTTTATCGGCGCAGGTTGTTACATCAATCCCAACCTATGCAACGGCAAATGATTCCATCGTAATTATTTTCAATGCGGAAGAATGCAAAGGAGAAGGCGGGGGTGATGACAACAGCCTTAAAGGATATACAGAAGAGGATGTATATGCTTATACCGGCGTCACTATAGAAGGAGTGGGGACCTGGCAGTATGTGATTGCAGACTGGGATGAGAATTTACCAAAAGCCTTGTTGACACGTTTGGAACCAGGCAGTGAGTTATGGGAATTAAATATCGGTGATATTTATGAATATTATGGTGTTCCCGGAGATAAAAAAATAACGCAGCTATGTTTTGTCTTCCGAAATTCAGACGGATCAAAATCCGGAAGGGATATTGGCGGTGCGGATATCTTTATGGATTTGTATGAACCGGGAATAACGGCTATCCTTCTTGAGCCGGAAATTAATTTAAGTTTTGGCGAGACAGAGCGCTCTCCTGTTTTTATGGGTCAAAATGATACATTAATAATTGTAGCTACGGCTGCTCCGATAGGAACAGAAATTGATTCTTTAAAATTATTCTTTGAAGGAAGCCCTATAGAATCAACAGCAGAGGATACATTAATTCATTATTTTATCTCCGGTGAAGACCCCGGCTTCAAAGAATTTGTACTCGTTGCCCAAGATACATCCAATCTTATTGATTCACTCACATTTAAGGTGATGATAAATTCGGCGGTTACAGAACAGACACGTCCTGCAGGCGTTATTGAAGGCATTAACTATATTGACGATTATACCGTTACCTTATCACTCTTTGCGCCATATAAAGATTTCATTTATGTAATAGGCGATTTTAATGACTGGAAAGTAGATGAAAACTATTATATGAAGCGGGAAACAGTTGACGCTGACAGCGCTTATTATTGGTTAACAGTAAGCGGATTATCAGAAGGTGAAGAATATGCTTTTCAATATTTTGTGGATGGAGAAATACGGGTGGCTGACCCGTATACGGAAAAGGTTTTGGACCCGTGGGACGATCAATATATTCCTGATGAAACGTATCCTAATCTTAAACCATACCCGCAAGGCAAAACTGATGAGATTGTCTCTGTTATGCAAACTGCGCAAAATGTTCATGAATGGCAGGCTGTGGATTACATACGTCCCGAAGCAAAAGATATTGTTATCTACGAGATGTTAATTCGTGATTTTGTAGCTGCGCATGATTATTCTACATTGATTGATACATTGGATTATTTTAGCAGGCTTGGTATAAATGCCATCGAACTTATGCCAATTAATGAGTTTGGAGGTAATGAAGGATGGGGTTATAATCCTAATTTTTACTTTGCGCCGGACAAATATTATGGTCTAAGAGAAGATTTAAAACACTTTATAGATGAATGCCATAAGCGTAACATTGCCGTATTAATTGACATGGTCTTAAATCATTCTTATGGGCATTCGCCTTTCCTGCGCTTGTACAATGAAGGTAATTACGGCAAGCCTACATCTGAAAACCCATGGTATAACGTCGAACACAATTTTGAAAATCCTGACGCTCACTGGGGTTATGATTTTAATCACGAAAGTCCTGCGACTCAAAAGCTTGTAGACCGCTTGAATAGATATTGGATGACAGAATACATGGTTGATGGATTTAGATTTGATTTTACTAAAGGATTCGGAAATAACATTAAAGATGCAGTAACTGATCCATGGGGCAGTAAATATGACGCAGACCGCATTCGTTTGTTAAAACGCATGAGCGATCAAATATGGGCAAATGATTCTACCGCTATTGTAATTATGGAACACCTTGCTGAAAATTTGGAGGAAACGGAATTGGCAAATTACGGTATCCTTCTCTGGGGTAATATGAATTACAATTATAACGAAGCCACTATGGGCTGGCAATCTGATTTTTCGTGGGGATACTATAAGAACCGCGGCTGGTCACAGCCCAACCTGGTTACTTATATGGAAAGCCATGATGAAGAACGTATAATGTATAAAAATTTACAATGGGGAAATTCAAGCGGCGGTTATAATATTAAGGAGCTTTCCACAGCTTTAAATAGAATGAAAATGGCAGGTGCTTTTTTCTTTACATATCCAGGTCCAAAAATGATCTGGCAGTTTGGTGAATTAGGGTATGATTATTCAATCAATTATCCTTCAGGAGAAGACAAAGATAGGTTAACTCCAAAACCTATCCGCTGGGACTATTATGAGGAAGAAAATAGAAAGAAACTATACAAAACCTTTGCCGCCCTGCTTAAACTTAGAAATGAAAACGAAGTGTTTACAAGCGCTCAATCTTTGGTTCAAATGGATACTGATGCCGCCGGAAAACGTATCAAAATTTCTCACGGAACTATGAATGCAACAATTATTGGGAATTTTGGCGTTGCTTCTCTTAATATAGATCCTGCTTTCCAGCATCCCGGTAAATGGTATGATTATTTTTCCGGCGATAGCATTATAGTAATAAATTCTAATGATAATATAAATTTGGACGCCGGTGAATTTCATATTTATACTGATAAAAAATTAGAAGCCCCGGAAGATAGTTTACTTGTAAACATAAAAGGAAAAATTAATAAAATACCTCTAAGTTTTGCCTTAATACAAAACTACCCCAATCCATTCAACCCGCAAACTACTATTGAATATCAAATTGATAAGCCGGCAAAAGTCACGCTTAAAGTGTTTGATATTTTAGGGCGCCATGTAATTACCCTGGTTAATAAAAACCAAACTGCCGGATTGTTTAACGTTAACTGGAACGGAATGAATCAATATGGTAAAAAGGCAGCCAGCGGCGTCTATTTCTACCGCTTGTCTACCGGTAAAAAATCAATAGTAAGAAAAATGCTGCTTTTACAATAGTGTTATATGGTACAAAAGTAAGCTCACCGGACGTTTATTGGTTAAATTAAAGGCGCTTTAGGAAAAGTTCTGGAAATGTGAAACTTATTAAAGATTTAATAGAACGCTGATAACACGGATGACACAGATTTTCACGGATTAATTTGGAATTAAGTTTAATAAAATATGGCGGCGCGGTAAAATCAAATTAAATTATGAACTGTTTTGATTGTGAAAAATATTTTAAAAATCAAACCACCATATTTAACTTAACGGCGTCAAAGACGATACAGATTAAAACTTAATTCGTAAGCGCTTAAAAATCAGTGTATATCCGTATAATCTGTGTAATCCGCGTTCTATTA
>JAUXGF010000244.1 GCA_030622395.1 Calditrichaceae bacterium | reverse complement strand
TGCGTTTTATACAACCCCTTAATCCCCTTTTTTAAGGGGAAACTTAATTCTCCATCTTTTTCGTTATGCCTTAAAAAAACCTTCATTTAATAGTTTTCATTTTTTCATAGAACTTTTGACACTACCATATAAATTTAGGTTATTTATCCCCTATGGTTTAATGGATTAATAGACAATCCATCAATCCACTTCAAAGACCTCAAAGGTTTGGGAAAACCTTTGAGGTCTCTTCCGGTACTCCAATTCTTCAACACAATTCTTCACCTAATGTTTTAAAAAGCACTGCAAATGTTTATGCACGCCGGCAGATAAGCCTTGATAGCTGTATCCCCCTTCCAGGAATGAAATAATTCGTCCATTACAATGCTTAATCGCAAAGCGGGCGGTCAATTCAGTCAATTTATAAAATCCCTCATCAGTAACGCTCATCCCGCCGATTGGGTCTAATTCATGCGCGTCAAAGCCGGCCGAAATTAATACTAAGTCTGCTTTAAAATTTTTCTCAATTTCGATTAAACTGTTTTCAAGTATCCGGATATAATCAGAATCGCCGTGTCCGCCGGATATTGGAACATTTAGCGTATATCCCTTGCCTTCGCCTTTGCCGGTTTGATCAGCTTTGCCGCTTCCGGGATAAAAGGGATATTGATGAATACTGAAATAAAAAACGGACGGATCGTTGTAAAAGGCGTTTTGAGTTCCGTTGCCATGATGTAAATCCCAATCTATAATCAGGATATTTTTAGCCAAACCCTGGCGCTGTGCATACCGGGCGGCAATGGCTATATTATTAAAAACACAAAATCCCATAGCGCATGAATATTCTGCATGATGTCCCGGCGGGCGGACCGGGGCGAAGACTTTATCAAATCCCTCATTAAAAATTAAATCTACTGCTTTTACCGCGGCGCCGGCTGCCGTGAATGCCGCTTCCACCGAATACTCATTAAGAACGGTATCGCCGCGGTCTATCACTTTACTTTCAACGCCTTTATATTGAGAAATCAAATCGACATACTCCGGCGCATGAACTAATTCAATTTGCTGGCTAGATGCTTGCGGCGGGGAGATCATTTCCACCCGGTCGATAAAATCCTTTTCTTCTAAATAGGTTTGAATACTTTTTAAGCGCTGCGGCGATTCGGGATGCCCTGCGCCCGGATCATGTTTTTGAAAAACCGGATGATATAAATATGCTATTTTACCCATTCGTTAAAGCCTTTTAAAATAGATTTTAAAGGTTGTCCCTTTGCCCGGTTCAGAATCCACTTCAATACGCCCTTTATGCTGATCGATTAGTTTTTTGACAATCGCCAAACCAAGACCGGTTCCCCCTTTTTTGCCGCTTGTAACAAATGAATCAAAAAGCTTATCTCTAATTTCCGCAGGTATCCCTTCGCCTGTATCGGAAAGTAAAAATTCAATTTCGCCGTTAACCTGATTAGCGGTGATGGAAAATTTTCCGTCTTCATCCATCGCTTCAATAGCATTTTTCATGATATTCATAAAAACGCGGGTTATTTTTTCCGGATCAATATAAATCATAGCCTGTACATTGCAGGCAGACTCGAATTTAAAACCTTTCTTTTCAACATCCGGTTTGAAAACTTTAGTAAAATCATCAAGCAGTTTATCAACGGCATGCTTAACCGGCAGTATGGTTGTTTTTCCTTTGGCGAAATCAAGTATATCTTTTGTCATATTGTTTAATATGTTGATCTGCTTAATAATGATTTCCGCATATTCCTGTCTTACATTTTGATCTTCTTCTTCCTGCATCAGGTCGACAAAACCATAAATATTGCTCATCGGCGTTCGAAGGTCGTGAACAATTGTACTCATCATATTCCCGATAGAGGCTAAGCGGTCAGCTTTAATCTTTTCATCCTTTAATTGATAAGTTTCAATACTGCGTGATATTTGGCTGGCAAGGGAATTTATTAAACGAATATCATCGGAACGGAAAAACTCATTTTTCTCCGGTTTATTGAAAACTTCCATAATACCAATAACGCGGTCTTCAATTTTTAACGGCGCACAAACAAGATGTTTAATATCAATCCCGATTTCTTTTTGAAAATCTTTTCTGAAAAGAGAATCGTTTTGCGCGTCATTTGTAACGTATAGTTCGCCTGTCCGGTTTACTTCGTTAATAATTCCTTCATCCAAAGAAAGTTTACAATCCATTAATTTAGTTTTGTCAATATTCTTTGCCACCCGGGTTTTTAAATCCTGGCTTTGTTTATCCATAATTGTAATTAAAGCCGCTTCAACTTTTAACGTGTCTGTGATTTTTTCGATTAATATGCGAAGTAGTCCGTCAAGATTATCAGCTTTATTTAGTTCGCGCTCGATATCAAAAAGCAGGTTAATTTCATTTATTTTTTTCTCCAGCGCAGTATATAACCGGGAGTTAATAATGGAAATAGCAATTTGTGAAGCAAGACTTGAAAGCAGGTCTTCATCTTCTGAATCAAATACGCCGTCCTTTTTATTTAAAATTTGCAAAACGCCGATAATGTCCGGCTTTGTCTTATCATCCTTTAAAGGTTCGAAAATAGGCATACATAAGATGCTGTGTGTTTTATAGCCGGTTTTTTTATCGGTACTCGAATCAAAACGGTCGTCATTGTAAGCGTCTTCAATGTTGATTACTTGTCCGGTTTTTGCCACATTCCCGGCAATACCAACGCCGATTTTTAAACGGATTTCCATGATTTCCGCTTTTTGGGCAATTTTTGACCACAGCTCGCCCCGTTCACTATCAACAATATAAAATGTACTGCGCTCAGCGTTCATTAAACGCGTAACTTCATCCATGATCAATAATAGAAGTCTCTCGGTATTCAGCTCCGAGCTCAAACTTTTACCGATCTGCTGAATCGAATTCATTTCAATCTCTCTTCGATGAAGTTTCTTTTCTAAAACAGATATTCTATCTTTTAATTCAACTTCATGCGATGACACAATAACCCCTTTTTATTTTAATTTTTAATTGATTTTAATATAGTATGTATCTCTATTTAAAATCAATAAAATTTCATTAAATATAATAGCTCAGCATAAATGAAGAATTGGAGTAATGGAGTGATGGAGTAATGGAGTGTTGAAGAATTGAATTAATAACATAGTAAACAAATTAATTAGTGTCTGAACGAAAAAGCACTTTTTTGTCATTTCGATCCCGATAAATCGGGAAGAAATCTGTAACTTCAATATTTATAACGCTAAAAGATTTTTCGCTCCGCTTCGAAATGACAGTTTTGGTTAGTTTTCGGTCAGACACTAATTATGAGGGCTTTTAAGAAATCTTCAAATATCTTCAGCTAAAATTTATAGCTAAAACCAAATACTGGCAAACGGGGAAGCATATAAAGGTTATTTGTTTCTAACATGTAATTATTTCCATCTTTGTAATAATAATTCAGGCATTGATCAAAATTACGAGCGTCTGTTACATTTATAACTTCCAGATAGACCTGCCATTTAGTATTTATATAACTCAAACGCATATCCCAGCGCAGATACCTGTGCCTGACCGTATTATCAGACGGAATCAAAACCCATTCATTGGAACTTTCCTTAGACCAGCCGATCATTTCATAATGAGGAAAGCCCGAACCTATTTTAAAAGTTGATTGGACAGCCAAATGTTTGAAAAACTTGTATTCAATATTAGAGCTGAACCAATGCCTGTTGTCGAAATAAACAGGTTTCCATTCCACTGTAATTGCTCTTCTAAACATTGCGCTGCTTAACGTATAGCCGGATCTGAATTTTATCTTGCTATTAATATAAAATATTATAAAATCCAGCCCGCGTATTTTAGCTTCTCCGCTGTTCGTTATTTTAACCCGCTGGATAGATTCGGATTTTGATACAAGTTCAGTCCGCAGGTTATCCATTTTCTTATCATACCCCTCGGCGCGGATACTAAGGTTTTTAGACAAATAGCATTGAATGGCAAAAGCTAAATAATTTGATTTTTGGGCGGACAAGGATTTCATGTCTGACGTACTGTTAATCGGCGCATTTTTGCTGAAAGAATTTAACATATCAGGAAATTGATAGAAAATTCCCCAATTACCGGAAATATTTAAGCTGCGGAATATATTCCACCTGAAAGATAAACGCGGACTTAGAACCTTCTGCTTGTTAAGTTCAGAATAATCCCAACGCATACCCACTTTGAATTCTAAAGCAGGATTTAAAAGAGTATAGTTTTCTAAAAATGCCGCTAAAATTTTATAATCCTGAATTGACTGCCCGGTTACGGAATTATTTGCATAAAAATTTGTATTTATATTTGCTCTTTGTTTGTTGCGAATAACCTGAAAGCCGGCGGAAAATATTTTATCGTCATTTGGCTCCCAGTTAAATTTTAATTTACCGGACCATTGTTTACTCTGAATTTCAAAATAAGAATTATAGTCATAATTATCGCTTATTAAACTTGATAATGAATCATGATTTGCTTGATAAGCGGCAATTAATTGATAATTAAAACTTGACGATAAATATCCGTTAAGCATACCGTAAGCAAGCCAATTTGTAGAGTTAGAAAAGAACTGCCCCTCAAATTGATCAATATTTGCTAACTTTGTCCCTTCCCCGCCGTAAATTCCAATCAAACGAAGTACATGCCTGTCAGAAATTGCCCATGTAGCCTTACCGTATAAATCATAAAAATGCGGGTATGATACTTTTTCTGAAGTTAGATTTTTGATAAACCAGTCATAATATGTCCGGCGTATGGAAAATACTGTTTTTATATTCTGAGTAACGGGACCTTCTAATAAATAACGGGCGGTAAGCAGGTTAACGGATATTTTATTCTGCCAGTTATTTGCCCCGTCTTTAGTGTGAATATCAATCAGCCCTCCCATGCGGTTTCCGTGAATCGCTGAAAATCCGCCTAAAGTTAAATCCATATTTTCAATAACATCGGGATTTAAAATACTCAAACCGCCAAAGCCTAACGCCCTTCCTCTATATGGGTTTTGTAATAGTAATCCGTCTAAAGCTATAGCTTGTTGATCCGGAGAACTGCCGCGTATAAAAAAATTACTGGTATAGTCATTGCGTGAAACTCGTGTTTGACACTTGCTCCCCAAAATCAGCTTTTTCAAAATCACGAGCCCTTATATATCAAGGGTTTGCGGGGTTTTGATTATTTTTCTTTAAAATAATGTAGTACAACCAGC
>JAUXGF010000255.1 GCA_030622395.1 Calditrichaceae bacterium | reverse complement strand
TTTTCGGTATATGGTATTCACAAGAACTTGTAAATACTCTAAAAAATAAATCAACGGAATATGTTAGTTTCAGGATTAAAGTATTTGAGGCAAATATTAACAATCCCAATGCAGATATCGATCTTAGTTTCTTTTTCAATGAAGTAATAAAGGGGGCGGATTATCCTATCATTTATACCGATACCAATTATAAACCGCAAAGCTGCATTAATATTTCTGCGGGAATTGACAGCACATCGAATCTTTCGGAGCTTAGTGAAGCCGATAGTATATTTCTTATCTCTAAATTGCAACAGATGACTGAAGAGAATGAGCCTATACCAATTACATATCAGGGCGCTGTTTTAGGTTATTATTTCTATGGATATTCCCCAGTAATTTATAAGCTGCGTGTTTTCCCCTATTTGGCAATTGGTTCAGCTTCAATTTTTATACTGCTGGGTTACATTGGATTCTCATATATCAAGAAAAGTGAACAGCAGTTAATTTGGGTGGGGATGGCGAAAGAAACAGCGCATCAATTGGGCACGCCGTTAAGTTCTATTTCCGGCTGGTTGGAATTATTAATGCTTAATTCAAAAAATAAAGAGGCTGCTGTAAAGGAAATGGGAAATGACTTGAAAAGGCTTAATAAAGTAGCTAACCGCTTTTCAAAAATAGGGTCTTATCCTGAATTAAAACCGGTTCAATTGAAATATATAATAGATAATGTTATATCTTATTTCCATAAACGATTGCCGAATAAGCAGAAAAAAGTAGTGTTAAAAGCAACATATAATACAGATGCCGCGGTAAATATAAACGAGGACCTTTTTGAATGGGTTTTGGAGAATCTTTTTAAAAATGCGATAGATTCCATTGGAAATAAAAATGGATTAATTGAAATTAACGTCAAAGGAAACACAGAACGTAAAACCGTTTATATTGACATTTCCGATAATGGGAAAGGTATTCTTCCATCTCAACGAAAAAATATATTCAAACCTGGTTTTAGCACCAAGAAAAGGGGGTGGGGATTAGGTTTAAGTTTGGCAAGAAGAATTATTGAAGATAATCACGGGGGAAAATTAATACTTAAAGAATCTAAACCGGGAAGCGGCAGCGTTTTTCGTATTATTTTAAAAATTTAATAAGACCGCGGGTGAAGTATTGGTAATAGTTCACATGTATTCCTTAACAGGTTACCTGTGTTTTGGGGTAATCGGTAATCAGTAATCGGTGATTATGAGGGGTAAAAAATGCATGTAAACAGTTTACGGATTTAGAAGTTTACAAATATGAATTGACACAGTCAATTTGTTTCAAAATTCCAAATGACTGAGATTTTGCCGGTTATTTAAATGTTTACTTGACTTTAAGAAAAATATTTATTAATAAAATCCAATAATCATTCGATAATCATATTTGTTAGAACACAGCTTTGGAGATTCACCCTGTTAAATAAAAAATTAATGTGATTGGAAAATGCGCAAACAAATTATTTAACGGGGTTAATTAATGTTGGTATTAAAAATTACAAATAACAAATCATAAATTTCAAATAAATAACAATGATCATCCCGATTAACAGGGTGTTGCAGAATACCCAAAATGTCATTTCGAACGGAGTGTCCCGAGAATCGGGATATAACGTCAATAAAAACAATAGATTTCTCGTTAAAAAAACCTCGAAATGACATTCTCGGTGTCCTGCAACACCCGACCATCGGGACTATACAATAAAATATTTATTCTATACAGGAGGCCATAAATGTTAAAACTTTTTGTTTATCTACTTTCCTTTTTAATTGTTACCCTCCCCTTGCAATCAAATTCATTATCAGCTCAGGAAAAAGAAAAGTTAAGGGTTGCCATTGTTGATTTTGAAGGAAAAGGAATTACAAAGGATGAAGCGGACGCCTTAACCGGTCGATTCCGTTCTGTTTTAGTTTCTACCAATAAGTTTATAGTTGTTGAAAGGAACAAGGTAAATTTGATTTTGGAAGAAGTGCGCCTGCAAATGACCGGGGTTGTTTCTGATGAATCAATAGTGGAAGCCGGAAAGTTATTAGGCGTAGAACGCATCATTACCGGCGGTATTGGGAAAATCGGCGATACATACACGGTTGATTTAAACGTGATTGAAGTTGAAACGGGAAAAGTGATTGGGACAATTAGCAGAAATGTCAGCGGCACAAAAGAGAATTTACTTGCACTCTTGGAGAATTTAGCTAAACGCCTTGCAGGTATTAAGGTTGATATAAAAAAGTTTAACATAAAAATCTTTTCCAAGCCGGGCAATAGTTCGGTTTATTTGGACGGAAAATACATCGGTTTGTCTCCTATAGAAAAAGAGATAGAAGAGGGGCAGCACTATTTTAAAATAAAGCATGACGGTTACAAGGAATGGACAGGAAAGATAATGGTAAGCAAATCGGATAAAATCATCGCTAAATTAGAGAAAAAAGCCTCGAAGGCGAAAACGTGGCTGTGGATCGGCGCAGGCACATTAGTTGCGGGCGGCGGTATTTTAGCGGCCGTATTGTTAAGCGGGGATGAAAGTTCGGAAAAAGAACAGCCTATCGGGACGCCGCCGAATCCTCCGTCAAACTAAAAAAGATCTCTAAAATAATTTTAAAAGGAATATGATATGATAAAAAAGTTAATAATCACATTGATAGTTTTAAGTCCGGTTTTTTTGTTAGGGCAGGATAATATATGGCACGAACTTCCTGTTTACGGGGGGGCAATCCACGAGGGAGCGCTGTCGCCTTCCCATCCGGATAGTATAATGATTTTCACATCTTATAATTGTTACACCACACATGATGCGGGAGGCGGTTGGGATCAGTTTATAGGGACGGTGCAAGCTTCTAATGTAAGTGAGATTTATATCCATCCCAGTTACCCGGATAGTGTTTTTATTTCTTGTCATCCCTACCTATTGGTGTCAGGTGATTTCGGACAAAGCTGGTCGTATTATTCTATGCCGGAAGGTTTTAAAACAATTGGCAGATTAGCTCTTTCATATAAAAACACTAAGGTGGTTTATATCCCCGATGTTTATATGCCAGCCAAAGGGAAATTATATAAAACAACAAACGGCGGTCAGGACTGGTCAATTGTGTTTGACCGGCCCGAGGAAAGGATGTGGGGAGTATCGATATCACAAGAACATCCCGATACGTTATTTACAGCGGTTGGAGACAGTATATTCAGGTCAAATAACGGAGGAGGTAGTTGGATAAATATAACTAATGATTATTATACAAACGGCGGCGCTACTCCAAATGATATTTTTGTATCGCCCTATGACGATGAGTTGATTATTGTTACAACTGGCGGCAATAAAATATCTATTTCATATAATGGGGGGAATACATGGTCTACAACATCTTTAACAGATTCTCCATACTCTTTATATGTAACCTTTTCTGTCGATAACAATACAATTTACCTGGCAAGCACAAATAAAGGTATTTATTCATCAACGGATCGAGGCGTATCCTTCTCAAAAATGAGCACGCCGGGTTTATTAAATTTGGACATTAGTAGAGTGTTAGAAAATCCACTGAACACTGATATTTTATATGCGTTAACTGACGGCTCCGGCGTTTATAAGACTGTTAACGGCGGGGATAATTGGAATCCGGCTAATACAAATATCGACGAAGTTTTTGTAAGAGATGTAGTTGAAAAATCGGGCGATCCTAATAGAATTATAGCCGCTTCAGAAGAGGGCGGAATATTCCGAACCGTAAACGGCGGCGGTATTTGGTCAACGGCAAACAATGGTTTAGATTATATTGACGTCCATAAACTCATCTGGCCCGGTTCTCAGCCCAACAATCCCAAAAAAGTCGTCGCTCTTAGCAAGAGCAAGGGTGTTTATATAAGTGAGAATGATGGAGCTGAATGGATATTAAAAAACGGCGGTTCTTTGTCCTCATATCATGATATGACTTATGATTCAGTGGGCAATAAAATTTATGTGGTTGGTGTTGGGGGAATGATAGAAACGGCAGATTGGGGTGAAAACTGGAATTATTTTTTGCCCTCGCCGCCAATCCCCACTCCAACGAAAGTTGTTTATCATCCATTTAATGTTGCGATTTACATTGGTTCTATGTATTCAACCGGTATTTATAAATATCAAGATGGAAATTGGTCGGAAATTTCCGGTACAACATTAGAAGATAAGGAAATATGGGAAATTGCCGTGCATCCTTACGATCCTGAAACTATTTATGTCCGCGCCGAGGATAAGCGTATATACGCTACAACGAACGGGGGCAATTCATGGGAGCAAATATACTACATTTCAGACGGATCAATCTATGTAGAGTTGTACTTTGATCCCGTTCAGCCAACTATACGATATATTTTTCATGGGCAAGGAAGTAAAAGTTTCGATAGCGGACAGACATGGTATACTTTACCATCCGGCGGCGGTTCCGCGGGAGATATTTCATGTAATGACAGACAAACGCTTTATACAAAATCAAGAGACGGTCTATATAGATTACATCAGGCGCCGGGACTTTTTGCGCCGGCTCAGGTTGACGCCGGGCAGGTTTCAATAGGCGGGAATAATACAATAGAAATTGTTTTTGAAAATACCGGTTATGCAATTATGGATATTTCAAATTTAGCGCTGTCCGGTTCTCACACTTCTCACTGGCAGATTATAAACAACCGGTCAATGAATTTGAGTTATCAGGAGAAGGACACTCTTTATGTAAGATTTGAACCTGATTCGGTTGGGGATTTGCCTGTACAATTAACCGGCGAAAGTACTGATCCGCAGCAGCCCGCTTTTTCAGTAACATTAAACGGAGCGGGCGGCGGCGGGCTGTTATCGCCTAATCCCTCTGCGGTTAATTTCGGGGATGTTTACTATCAAACTTCCAAAGATACAATCCTGACTATTACAAATACAGGGAATGATAATCTAAATATTACCTCGACAAATATAACCGGCAGCCACGCTTCTATGTTTAGCATTACCGCCGGAGGGGGCAGCCAAACAATTGAGCCCGCCGCGTCTCATCAAATTACGCTGAGATTTATTCCAGGTA
>JAUXGF010000470.1 GCA_030622395.1 Calditrichaceae bacterium | reverse complement strand
TTCCTAAGACCGCTTGGCCTCCGACTTAGCAAAAAACACCCAATCATCAGCTTTATGTGTCTCGCCGGTGATACGGGTGGAAAAGACTTTCTCCTGTATGAATTCACCTCCCAGTGTGAATTGATGATTATCGCCTGACTGGAAACTACTCATTAACCTGCCGTTATTATATCGATGTTGACAGGTCAGCCTTTCCTCATCCTGAAGCTTTTCAAACACATCCTTTGTATCATAAGTATCCGAATGCCAGCTTGACTCAATCAACGCTTTGTCATTGAACAAATATTGCGCTTTTACATTATATGTTAAGTCATAATATTTTCGATGTTTAAATTTAACTATTCGTGTTGCGTCAAACCGTTCCAGAATATAATAGCTTCCGGAAGTTGATAGATTTAACTTATCCGTTAGCTGAAAAAAGAATTTTTGACCGATAGTAATATCTTCATATTTATCAACGGTATAATTAATCGTGGCTGGATCAAGATCGTAACCGTCTGTTCTTTTAAATATAACATCGGTTTTAGAAGTGAATCCTTTATATTCCAAACCAAGTGTTCCACCCATAGCCAGCTCATTATACTTTGATAACCGGGAATGAAGCTGCAGCTCAACCGGATATTTTATTTTTTGAGTAATAATATTAACCACGCCGCCAATGGCATTGGAACCATATAAAGATGAAGCCGCGCCTTTAACGATTTCTATACGTTCGATATTTGCCGTGTTTAAACGGGAGAAATTAATATTTCCGCGCACTTCGCCGGCAATGCGTTCGCCGTCTACTAAAAAAAGAACATATTTAGGACCTAAGCCATGCATCATAATATTAGCCCCATGACTATCCGGCGAGAATTCCAGACTCGGAAGCTCTTGCAAAGCCTCCTTAACCGTAACTGCGCCGATAGTTTCCAACTGCCGTCTGGAAATAAGCTCGGTGAGTATTGGGACGTCTTTCAATGCTTTTTCAGTTCGGGTTGCCGTTACCACAATTGCATCCGCATTCATAACTGTTTCACGTAAACGAAAATCAATCACTGTTTCCGAACTTTTCAAAACAACCTCTTTTTCCACAGCGGCAAATCCCATAAAGGCGGCTCGCACCGTATATGTTCCCATTGGAAGATCCCTTACTATGAAATATCCGTCTTTATCGGAAATGTCGCCTTGTTTCTTATCCACAATGATTATATTGGCGCCATACAAGGGATCATCATTTTCAGCATTCAGAATTTTTCCTTTTATACAACCATAGCGCTCGGAAGCGTCTACCCCAATTACTGTGAGCGCCAGGGAAAAAACGACCTGTAAATAGATAAGTATTTTTTTATTCATGTTTCAGCCTCTGTTGATTATGATATTCATTTTCATTATGTTGATAAAAAATTTATTCTTCCCAATTATAATTTTAGCCGGCCTAACCTTCCATGTTTGGTATTAAAACTTTAGCTTGTTCCTCAGTTTTCTCAGTGTGAATGAGGAAATCCGAACTTTTTTCTTCCCCAAACACTTTCCCCTTTTTAAGCAGTATTGGTATCATAAAGAAATCAGCTAACAATGCGGCGGCAATACCGGAAGACGCCAACAATCCCAGGTTGGACAATACTTTAGCGTCTGATGTAAGGTAGGCGGAAAAATTCAGAATCAGGACAACTGAAGTCGCAAACAAAGCCGAGCCGACCATAATAAATGTCTTCCTGATACTGGGAAAATACCTGCCTGTCCGGTTGAATTCCAGGTGACTGTGATTGATAAAGTGAATAGTATCATCTACCGCCAACCCGAGCAGCATCGGCATAATTGTAACTGTCATCATATCTAATGGAATTCCGGCGAATCCCATAATTCCGCCGACCGCAAGCGCCGGGGTAATATTGGGTATTGTTCCAATAAGTCCGGTTTTGATATTTCCAAAAACTACGATCAATAAAAAGGCAATTATACCCAAAGCTATCAGGAACGAATTAATCTGCCCAAAAGCGACAATATCCTGCATAGCGGTAAATTTTGCTAAGGTCCCGGCCTTTATCAGGCGCGCTTCAGGAAACAATTCGCTCGTTCTTTTGGATACATAAGCAAGCTCCCGTTTTAACTCAGTTGAATTATAATTTTTTAATTCAACCATTATATGCAATCTTTGATCGTCATAATCAAGCCATCTTTCCGCTTCCGAGCCGCCGGCATTTTCATAAAGCAGCATTGTTTGAGCAAGTATCTGTTTTTCGATCTCATTTTTTTCGTCTTGAGAAAGATTCATATCCCGATATTCCGCAACATCATCTATGGAAAGTATTTTATAAAATTCCGCTTTACCTTCATTTAATACCTGGTTAATATCTTTAACTATATCAAGTAATGAGCTGGTTTTCTTGGTTAATTCCAGGGCATTAATTTCATTCTCAAGAATTTCGACTTTCCGCAGGTTTTCCAGAATCTTAGCGTCTCCCGGATTGGGGAATTCTATGCCAAGGTCGTAGGAATAGAGCGAACCGATTTTAGAATCACCGACATATAGTAATTTTTTCGCATAAGGCACTTTATCACCCATCGAGCTTTTAATATCAAAAGAAACCTCAACTTTCGTTAAGCCCCAAATACAGATTAACATTACAATGCCAAAAGTGATTAGAATTGGAAGGGGACGCGCCACAATCCAGTCATTCAATTTTCCCATGAATCTTTCTGTTAGCGGGGATTTTTTCTTCTCGGCAG
>JAUXGF010000387.1 GCA_030622395.1 Calditrichaceae bacterium | reverse complement strand
TCCAATACTCCATCACTCCATTACTCCATTGCTCCATTCAAAAAAGCTTAAATGTTACAAACCCATTGGCAATATTAAAACGGTTTGCGTTAAAAGAAGACAGCTACATAATCTTTTGATAAGCTGAATAGAGCCGCCAGATGTTGTCAACATAATTTATTGTTTCATTGTAACCGTAAAAATAACCATGCTTCGGTTTGCCTTTAGGCCAAACCTGTAAGTGCAGTTGCCAGTCTGATTTTTTTAACATAGCCATATAGGGACGGACATTTTTCCATTTATTAGAAGGGAGTTTATAATAGCGGGCAATCTTCTGAGCGTCGAATACTCTGCCCACGCCGCAATTATAGCTAGCCAGGGCTAACTTTGTTCGGTCTGTAATTTTGGCGTCAGGGAAAAGGCGGAATTGTTTTTTTAAATGATAAATACCGGCGGTGATGTTTTCGCGCGGATTTTTCATTATATATTCAATATCAAGTTCTCTACTGATTTCGCGGGCTGTACGGGGCATTATCTGCATTAATCCCAAGGCGCCGACCCTGCTGCGCGCTTTAACCTTAAAACCTGATTCCTGAACGATCTGCGCGGCGATCAACCGCCAATCAAAACCATAGCGTTTGGCATACTTTTTAATTACCGGCTTATATTTAATGATAGATTTCCCTATCCTGCCCGTGGTTAAACGGGAAGCCAATAAATCCAATTCCTTTTTTTTCGCTATGCGCTCTTCAATTTTCCGCTTTAATTGATCGTCCTGCACTCCCAGCGCTTTATCCCCGGAAGACGACCGGCAGGCGGCTAAACTAAAAAGCAACGACGCGGTTAAAATAAACGCAAATAGTTTCATTAATTTAAACTCATCCCTATAATTAATCCTACAATTAAACCAATCATGACAAAGATACCGCCGACTACAATCCCAACCGCCAGATTGCCTTTCTCTAACTCATTCGGAATGTCAAAATGGGTTGTCTTGCTGAACAGTTTATATGTTAAGAGAGAGGAACCCACTCCTACCAATACGCCGATAATAGCGTATACAAAATTACGGATCATAATTAAATCGAACCATTCAAATCCCATATACAAGCCCCCAACGATTAGATGTTTATTTCTTCTTCTGATTTAAACTTAATTTTTTGCAGTATAAAAAAACTGATCAAAGTCACAATAATTGCTAAAAAATATAACCCGACGCCCACGGCTAAGCCAAGCGCGCCGCAAATCCATACTCCGGCAGCCAGTCTTAAACCATTTTGCGTGTCTTTGCTGCGCATAACTACAGCGCCGGCTATTAAACCGACGGCAATGATCAAAGGCGCGCTGACCGGCGCGCTGTCCAGCGCTATGCCGCTTCCTTCCAAACTGCCTGATATTAAAGTGAACAACGCCGATCCTAAACTGATGACAACCAGCACATACATGGCGGTGTTTCTGTTTTTGTCTTTATAAGCCAATCCAACGATATTTCCGCACAGCGCCGCTATAATCAGTCTCGACAACATTTGAAACGTTTCATACAATCCAGGCACAATTCCACCCCGTTTTTGTAGTTTATAATTTTCGTAATAGTTCGGCTTTTGGGAATGGAGTAATGGAGTGATGAAATATTGGAACAAAGGAAGATTGGAGTAGTAGGAACACTCCACTTCTTCATCAATCCATCAATTCATTAATTCATTAATTTAATTCTTCACCCATGCCAACTCGTTACTACTTTTTTTTTTAATCAACAATTGAAAAAGTATAAATATTTTATTTATATGTCAATCGTTTTTATTCTTTTGATTGTAACGCCTCCATAGTTGAAATTTTTTGTGTATAAATAAAATGATATATTGCTTAATAAACTAATAAACAACTTGCAGCTTTCAATATTCAATTTAGCTGTCTGCTCAACCATTTAGCCATTCAGCCATTTAACCATCAATCCCTTCCAGCCGGGGCAGGCAGGGGCGCGGCATTATTCCAGCGCTCCAAATAAAAACGCTGAACTATTACTTCTTTTAATTGCTTTCCGGCCGGCGCTGCAAAGGACACTGGAGACATCCGTCCAAAAGACAGTAATTAGAATCGAGATGCAGCAAAGCCTGGTACATTGCCTGCTTGTTCCAAACCTGACGGCATTCATCAAACCAGGGCATATTCTTAATCAAAAATTGATAAGGAGGGCCGGCGGGCAGCCATAGAAACATTTCGCGGAGATAATCATAAAACCCCTCGCTTCCTGAAATACGCGCCTGCGCGGCAAACAAGGGTAATATTACATTAATCAATAATTCCGTAATGCGCGCTTTCCCGAAAAATACACGCCTTCCACATCCTGTAGATTGCCTGTCAATAGCAAAATGCTTTTCCCAGTATTCATCGACTGGAATAGTGAAATAAGTAATAATTTTTTTATATACTTCAGGAAAAGGCTTTCTTTCGCTGAATAACTTTTGTAAAAACGGATACGGCAGAGAAGGCTTGTTGTATAATAAATTAACCCAGGCAGCCAGACGAAAATGAGGATGATTTGCGGGACGGGTCAACGCAAACTGCCATAGCCTTTCATCAAGCTGCGCCGTATTTAAATAGACCTTGTATTTTTGATAAGCGCGCTGCAACTGTAAACTGTAATCATCCTTAGGATGGGCGGGAATAAAACAGGCATGCCCGGCGTAAAGAGCGTATAGAACCTGTTCATTAGCCCATATTTTACGTATCCAACCGATCAGCCAGACCCAATCGAGACGCTCTGCCAATTGTTGAAAGGGCTCGGAGTTGTGCGGGTAGCCAAGAGTGCGCAAAAAATTACTGTAAAAAGCCTGAGCCATACTTTGATACTCAAGAGCGGAACGGAATTGCTGAATTTTTAATTGAAAACGCTGCAAAGCAAGATTTTGTAAATTTGAAATAAGCCGCTTTTTAAAAAGGGAACGCGGCAGACACCTGCGCGCGGGATGTTCGAGCCGGACTTGTTTGGATGGCAGGGGTAAAACTAAGGTCGGTATATAATTCGCGCTTAAATTATGTTTAATTTTTAATGAGGCGCTTCCGGATTTGAAGGCGGTTAAATGTAATAGGACATTGGCGTAAGCCCTATCCAAATGGTGCTGATGACGATACCAATCGTTCGGATAAATATGAAATTCAACATCGCCTTGATAAACAACGCCGTCAAGCTCAAAGCGGGCTGAGGTATAATCGGGACCGCGGGCGCAGTTTAAACGCCCGGCCTGCAGCACGCGCAATTTGCGCCCTTCTGTATGCAAAACCTGCCGCGTACGGGCATAATACTGCCAACTTTGATATAAATCAGACTCTTGCATTGTATCAATACTTTTCTTATATTACGATTGTAATAAAACTAAACGTCCGTAATATAACAATAATTATATTAAATAACAATAGTTATGATTATTTTAAAAAATATCGTGAAGCGAATTGATTTGATTCGTAAACAAAATGGACTGAATCAGGAACAATTAGCGGTTGAATTAAATATCAGCCAGCCGGCTGTGAGCAAATATTTAAAAGAGCGTATTCCTCCGCCGGAGATTTTATTGAAATTAGCCCACTTAGGAAAAACAACTATAGAATGGATTTTAACAGGCGAAAAATCTTA
>JAUXGF010000123.1 GCA_030622395.1 Calditrichaceae bacterium | reverse complement strand
TTATTTTTTCTCCTTAGTGATTTTTCGCATGTTTGAAAAGTTTCTTGTTGTCTTTTACAACAGTATATTTAGTATTCAACTAAAATCAGACAATACAGATTTGTGTATGCTCAAATATTATTTAATTAGTCGGCTAAAAGATTCTTTTAACTTTTCGGGTGTAAACGGTTTGCCGAGAAAACTTTTTGCGCCTTTCTTTATAGCCTTCAATCCCGTGGCTTTATCGGATAACGCGGTAATTACCATAACTTTCACAGTATCTTTAATCTTCATCATTTCTTCTAAAACCGTTAGTCCATCAATCTCAGGCATGGTAATATCTAATGTAACAATATCCGGATCTGTCTTTTTGAAAATTTCAATAGCGGTTTTCCCATCGCCGGCAACGCCGACAACTTCAATATTATAACCGGTTAAATATTTCTGAATAACCTTTCTTATAATTGAAGAATCATCAACAATCATTACTTTTACTTTTTCCCGCATATTCCCTCCTTAATGATTAAATTAATATGCAATAATATCTATTAAAATATATCTGGAAACTATATATAAAATTATCAATAATGCTATCTTGTTTGCAATTTAAAGATTTTTATCTTCCAAAGGCAAGGATATAATAAATTCACAATATTTTCCTTTCTTAAAATTAACTTTAATTTTCCCATCATGTTGCGCTAATTTATTATTAATAATATCCATCCCAATGCCCCTGCCGGCGACAAAGCCCGTTTTTTCTGAAGTGGAAATACCATGGCTAAAAATGATGCCCGCAGCCTTTTCGTCAGACCATTGATCTATTTCAGTTTCACTCCATTTTCCACTTTCTTTTGCCTTTTGCCGCAATTTTCCTATTTGCAGACCTCGTCCGTCATCTCTAAATTTAAATCTAAAAGCGTTGTTATCTGCAAATGAAGTTATTTCAATCAAACCATACGGATTCTTATTAAGTTTGATGCGTTCATCAGCGCTTTCAATCCCATGAAAGACGGCATTGCGCACAAGCTGCACTAAAATTTCTTTTGTTAACAATCTGTATTGATAAGGAACAAATCCGGCGTCAAATTCATTATGTAAGAATTTTATATCTTTTTCTAAATCTTGTGCCAGGTTAGTAATTAAATTTTGGATGGAGTTAATAAATAATTTGTTTTCATAGCTGCGTTTAGGTCTAAAATGAGTACGGATTTTAACAATTCGTTCAATCAGATCATTGAGTTCATCAAAATTATTTCTCATTTCTCCCAGTTGTATAACTAACGGCACAAAATCAGATCCACTTATATTTGCTTTATTCTTAATCTTATAAATTTCTTCTTCAAACCCGTGAGCCTCTTTAACAAAATATTTTAAATCCAATAAACTTGCATTTCCTTTAATCAAATGCATGGAACGGAAAACATTTTCAAGGCAGCTATCATAATCAGAACCCTTTTCACTTTGTTTTAATAGCTCATCAATGTAATTTAGTTCTTTTTGCCCGCTTTCCATAAATTCCTTTAAAAGCTCCGGTTCAACATGCAGGATGCTAAGCAGCCATTCCATTTGCTTTTTTGTATGAGCTTCGGTTTTTTTTAGTTGTATAGACATTATCACATGCTCGGTAATATCGTTCACAGTGGCAATCAATTCAATTGTTTTACCATTTTTATCAGATATTCGCCTAAATCTAAATGATAAATATTTTAAAACCGTCCTTATCCCATCAGCGCTTTGGGGGGTAAACTCAGTTTCAATTAAAGGGTTAAGTTCATTGATCACTTCCTCATCAATATCGTCTTTAAACATTAATTCAATATATTCTTTTGCCTCAATAAGTATTTTTGGCGAAACATTTTGTTCTAAGATTTCGATAAGGTTTTTATTAGCCGGATCCTTTTTACGCAGAATCGTCTCCAGAGATTTTGAATATTGTGATTTAATTTCGAATTGCCGGTTTAAAAGAAAAAATCCTTCTTCAACGTTTTGAAGAATATTGTCAGTCTCTTTTTTGGCTATCTCAAGATTTTTACGGTACTCATGAAGTTTGGTCTCAGCATGTTTGCGATCTGTAATATCTCTGGATATTCCAATAATTCCACTAATATGTCCTTCCGCATCTTTAAACGTCACTTTCGTTGTTGAAACCCATGTTTCCCTGCCATCGGCCCAGGTTTCTTTTTCTTCCAAACCAATCAAAGGCTGACCGGTTTTTATAATTTTCTGTTCATCTTCATAAGCCGGCCGGGCATGCTCTTTCGTAAAAAAATCAAAATCCGACTTTCCGATCATCTGCGAAGTTTCTTTAAACCCGAACCAATTTGCCATTGCCTTATTGATTTTAGTAAAACGGCATTTAGTGTCTTTAAAGTAAATATTATCCGGTATGTTATCCATTAAGGCGCGAAGAAGATTTTGTTCTTGAATTAAAGCGTCTTCTGCCTGCTGACGCTGGATTTTTACTGTTTCTAATTCGACGACTTTCTGCGCGTCAAAGTATAGCGCCGCAGCGCCCAGTATGGCTATTTGCGGTTGTTCGCTTACTTCAATAATCAATCGCTCAACCGTATGCTTATATGTAAAATCATTCAAACGCCGCCGCATGGCTTCTTGGAAAAAAGAATACGCTTTAGCAATCGAACCACCCAAAATGATCTGCTCCGGATCAACGGCATTTAGAATTGTCATGATAGCATCGCCTAAATAACAGCCAAATTGATTAAATACATCCAGAGCTGTTTTATCACCTTGCAAGGCGCGGTTATACAATGTTTCACTATTAATGTCATGCTGATTTATAAAAAATTGTTCGCTGCAATAATATTCATAATTATGATCTCTGTATGGAATTTTCCCAAATTCACCGGCGCCGCAATTGACGCCCGAATTGAGTTTGTCATCAATAATGATACCGGACCCCATTCCCGTGCCGATTATTAAGGCTGTAATATTCTTGTAATTATGTCCTTTGCCAAAATATTTTTCTCCAACGGCAAAGCAATTCGCATCATTATTTACATAAGTAGATACATTAAAGCGCTTTTCTAATATTTCTTTTAAATGTACTTCTTTCCATGAAGGAATATTTTTAACGTTATAGACTATGCCTTGTCCTACATCAACCAGGCTGGGCACTCCGATTCCTATTCCGGCAATATTCGGTTCAAATATTTTATCAATAGCCTGGATTACTTCTTGTAAAATATATTCTTGTGTTTTTTCAGATGAAATGCTTAATGTAAAATGCTTTTCGATTTGATTATTGTATACTTTGCCAACGCGGACATTAGCTCCGTCTAAATCAACTCCGATAATTGCTTTATTAAACATATTAATCCTTTGCGGCTAATTATATTAAACTGATTTTTTGTAATCTATTACAAGGTAAACAATTTTATAGCCAGCGCCTTTAATATATTAAGGGATTTTTTAGATACTTTAAGCTCCCTTTTCAGATACCGATGTGTCCGGACTTATCCTGATTATGTCTAAATTAAAAACCTCCTTAAGAATACTCTGGATCGAATTCCCCATACTAAGTAGAGACTCGCTTTGTGAAGGCTCTTCAACACTTTGAAACTATCGACAATATGATTATAGATAATGAATTCATAAGCGTTTATTCAAGACATACCGCTAAAAATGATTTGTAATTTCTCCACATTATAGGAATTACAAATGATTGAATGCTGTCCGGTAATCTTATATCTTTAGTTTTACCGTCCACAACCACAGGTACGGAAATCATAAAATCGCTGCCATAAGCCTGGCGAACATTACCTGAAATTGTATTAGCAATTTCCCCGATCAAATCCCTTATATCTTCAACGCCGACTTCTTCTAAGTTAAGGATAATTTTAGCAAGATCATTTAACATTGCGGCGTTGGTTGTAATATAAACGCTTCCTTTCCTTTTGCCGGAGATACCGATAATACCAGTATATTCAAGGACAACCGGCTCGTCTCCTTTTATATAAGGTATCCCGGTTGTTGCTTTTTCGTTAGTAACTTCTTCAAAGTAATTTACTGTGCTGTCAATAAAAAAATGAAGATCTGTCTCGTTCATTTATTTTCTCCTTAATTTTTTATTCAATCAATCTGCTAAAAGATTCTTTCAATTTTTCAGGCGTAAAGGGTTTGCCGAGAAAACTTTTTGCGCCTTTTTTCATAGCCTTTAATCCCGTGGCTTTATCGGACAATGCGGTAATTACCATAACTTTCGCAGTATTATTAATTTTCATCATTTCTTCTAATACGGTTAGCCCGTCAACTTCAGGCATGGTAATATCTAATGTAACAATATCCGGATCTGTTTTTTTAAAAACTTCAATAGCGGTTTTTCCATCGCCGGCTGTGCCGACTACCTCGATATTGTATTCGGATAAATGCTTCTGAATAACCTGCCTTATAATTGAAGAATCGTCGACAATCATTACTTTTATTTTTTTCTGCATATTGTCTCCTTAATTAAAAATTGACTCGCTGAATATATCTTACATAAAAATTAAATTTTTGCAAGACATATTTCTATGACAATAAATATTTATTGTTGTTCCACCCCAACACTCCAATTCTTCATTACTCCAATTTTTTGTCAATTTAAACATTTTTTCTGTTTATAGGTAGAATAATAGTAAAGTCACAGTATTCCCCCTCAACAAAAGACACATCAATCCTGCCGTTATGTTGCTTTAATTTTTGATTAATAATATCCATCCCTATTCCCCTGCCCGCTATAAAGTCCGCTTTTTCTGAAGTTGAAATACCATGTGTGAAAATGATATCGGCAGCCTGTTTAGCATCCCACTTATCAATTTCAGCGTTATCCCATTTCCCCGAGTCTTTAGCTTTTTGCCGTAATTTTTCAATTTGCAGACCACGTCCGTCATCTCTAAAATTTAATCCAAACGAATTATTATCTACAAATGAAGATATTTCTATTGAACCATAGGGCGGTTTTTTAAGATTAGCTCTTTCATCTATATTTTCAATTCCATGAGAAACAGCATTTCGCACCAGTTGTATTAATATTTCCTTTGTCATCAATCTATATTTATAAGGAATAACTCCAGCGTCAAAATCATTATGTATAAATTTTATCTCTTTCCCTAAATCTTCCGCCAAGTTGTTAATTAAATTTTGGATGGAGTCAATAAATAATTTGTTTTCATAGCTGCGTTTAGGTCTAAAATGAGTGCGAATTTTTGAAATCCGTACAATTAAGTTTTCCAGTTCAAGTATAGTTTTTCTCATCTCGCTTAACTGTAGCACTAAAGGTACAAAATCAGAACCTTTAATATCCGTTTTTTTCTTAATCACAGAAATTGTTTCTTCAAAATCGTGAGTCTTTTTAACAAAAAATTTTAAATCCAATAAACTTGCATTCCCCTTTATTAAATGCATTGAACGGAAAATATTTTCAAGGCTTGCATTATAATCAGCTTCCTTTTCATTATATTTTAATACGTCGTCAATGTAGTCTAATTCTTTTTGCCCGCTTTCTATGAACTCTCTTAAGAGTTCCGGTTCAACATGCAGGATACTAAGCAGCCATTCCATTTGTTTTTTTGTATTAGCTTCCGTTGTCTCTAATTGCTGCGCCAGGTTTACTTGATCGGTAATGTCATTTACAGTGACAATAAGTTCAATTGTTTTGCCTTCTTTGTTATGAATTCTTTGAAATTTAAATGACAGGTATTTAGAAGCCGGCATACTTCCATCAGTTCCCATTAAATTAAATTCAATTTTACTTAACGGATTCAGTTCGTTAATCATCTGTTCATCAATATCATCGTTAAACATTAATTCAATATATTCGTTAGCGGTTGTAAGCTCTTTTGATGAAATTTTCCGTTTAATTAGTTCAATAAAATTCTTATTAGCCGGTTCCTGGTCACCCAGTATTTTTTTTAGAGATTTGGAATATTGTGATTCAACTTGAAACTGCTGGTTTAAAAGGAAAAATCCTTCTTCAACATTTTGTAGAATATTATCGGTTTCCTTTTTAATTTTAAAAAGCAGTTTATTCCGTTCCTTTATTTCTTCTGTTCGCTCATTAACCATGTATTCAAGTTTTTCTTTTTGTTTATTAATACGGTCAATTCTTATTTTATATGTACCAAACAAAAAACCGATTATCAAAATACTAAATACAATCCTAAACAACGATGTTTTCCAATAGGGAGGCGTAATAACAATTTTTACAGAAGCGCCTGTTTCATTCCAGATACCGTCATTGTTTGAGCCTTTGACTTTAAAAATATATTCACCGCCGTCAAGGTTGGTATAACTGGCGTAGCGCCTGTTCCCGCACATAATCCAATCAGAATCAAAGCCTTCTAATTTATAGGCATATTGATTTTTTTCAGGACTTGTAAAGTCAAGAGCGGCAAATTCAAACGAAAAGAAGCTTTGCTTATAAGATAATTTAATTTCCTTAATTTTTGAAATGACTAGATCGAATTTGACGTCTTCATCAAAAACTTTAAAAGAAGTAATAACTATTGGCGGTATATAAGTATTGTCTTTTAGTCTATCGGGAAAGAAGCTATTTATTCCATTTACGCCGCCAAAAAATATTTCACCGTTTTCAGCTTTAAAATACGCTCCTCCGTTAAATTCATTACTCTGTAAACCGTCGCTAATATCATAATTTTTAAATTTTTTAGCTTCAGGGCGCGATGGATTAAAATTTGATAATCCATTATTAGTGCTCAACCATATATTGCCGTTATCATCTTCCAGTATACCATAAATAACATCATTCGGCAGCCCGTCATTTTCCGTAAAACAAGTGAATTTACCGTTTTTCCGGTCAAATCTGTTAAGCCCGCCGCCGTCGCTTCCAATCCATAATATGCCGGATTTGTCTTCGTGAATAGGACGAATCCGATTAATGCTTATACTATTCGAATCCGAAGGGTCGTGTGTGTAATGAGTAAATGTCCCATTTATTTTATCAAATTTATTGAGTCCGTTATCAGTCCCTAGCCAAAGAGTATCGTCTTTAGTCTCAAATATTGTTGAAACATTGTTGCTGCTTATACTCGTAGGATCAGTAGGATCGTGCACATAATGTATAAAAATCTCTTTTTCCCTATCAAATTTATCTAATCCTTCAGAATTTACAATCCATAATATCCCGTCTTTATCCTTAAAGATTTTACGTACCCAATCATCGTTTATACTATTTGGATCATCAGGATCATGGATGTAATGCGTAAATTTTTCTGTTGTTTTGTCAAACTTGTTCAGTCCTCCGCCCCAGGTTCCAACCCATAAAACTCCTTTACTATCTTCAAAGATAGTTCTTGTACGGTCGCTGCTTATGCTGTTAATATCATCGGGATTATGCCTGTAATGAATAAAATAATAATTATCTTTTATCCCTGATATACCAGGTTTATAAACTAATTTATTTAAACCGCCATACGTTCCTATCCAGAGTGTGCCGTCTCTATCTTTATAAATTGCTTTAATAAAATTATTGCTCAAGCTGTTTGGATTAGTAGGATTATGTTTATAATGCCTGAAGCGGTCTTTTTTTCTATCATATTTATTTACCCCTCCTGCCAATGTTCCGATCCACAACGCTCCGGTTTTGTCTGTATAAATTGACCTAATATCGCTGTTACTTAAACTACTTAAATTGGTGGGGTCGTATTTATAACTAATAAATATCTCTTTTTCTCTATTAAATAAATTTAAACCGTTTATAGTGCCTACCCATAGATTACCTGTTTTATCTTCAAATATAGACCTGACGTCATTATGGCTAAGGCTGTAAGGATTCTTCG
>JAUXGF010000510.1 GCA_030622395.1 Calditrichaceae bacterium | reverse complement strand
TTATGATATTTTGGGACGGAAAGTGAAAACCCTTCACAAAAATTTGTTTAAGGAAGCGGGATATTATAAGGTTCAATGGGATGGTTCGAATAATATGAATAAGAAAGCCGCCTCAGGAATTTACTTTCTTTATTTGCGGGGAGATAGTTATGCGAAGGCGGTTAAGATGCTCCTGCAGCGATAATTTCTGAAGATTAATTTTTAATATTTTTAATAAGAATTAATAAATATGGTAAAACAAAAAAAATCTGATCATCCCGGGCTTCCTGAATTTAAGGTGAATCGGCTCAATTTATCTTTTACCGGCGGTCTTGAGAAAGCGTTTTTAGAAGATTACTTTAAAAAGTCTGTGCTATATGTGAGAAAGGCATTATTATTTGCATTCCTTTTTTACGGAGCCTTTGCTGTTTTTAGCCTCTATCAGATTTCTGAATCAAAGGAAAATTTACCTTTGACCTGGTTCGCTATTTATTTTCCTTACGTGTTAGCTATTTTATTATTTTCGTTTTACGGACATTTTAAAAAATATATGCAAATATCGATTGTATCAGTGGCGCTATTAGCCGGTTTTGGTATTATCGCAATTATTCCGTTTTCTACTTCTCAAAGCTTTATATATAATACGGCATTGATTTTTGTTTTTATTTACATATACATATTCTTTAAGCTAAGATTTATTTGGGCTGCAGCCGCCGGGTGGATGATTTTAATCGCTTACTGGATTACGGCTGTTTGGCTAAATCATATTCCTTCTACAATTCTTATCAATAATAGTATTATTTTTAGCGCCGTTAATATAATTGGAATGTATGTCTGTTATAGAATTGAATTATATTCGCGAAAAGATTTTATGCAGGAGCGTATTCTGCAAGCTGCGAAAAAAATAGTTAACACTGCAAAGCAAGACATTGATAAAGTAAAAAAGGAACAAAAACAACTGGCGCATAAAAACAAAGATATGAAGCAGGAAATAGTCAACCATAAAAAGGCTGAAGAGTTATTTGAATATAAATTGAAAATTGAAAGATTGGCGTCGTCTTTATCAAATAAATTTATTAATCTTGACGCTGAAAGGATTGATACCGGAATAAAATTCAGCTTAAAGTTAATCAGTGAATTCGCCGGCGCCGATCGAGGTTATATCTATCTTTTCGGTAAGAATGGGACACAGTTAGAGATAACTCACGAATGGCGCGCTAAAGGAATAAAATCAAAAATCCCAATACATGAAAAAGTAGATAATGATGATTTCTCGTGGCTGGTTAATACAATAAAACAGCAAATAGTAATTCAAGTGTCAAATATAAACAACCTGCCGGCAAACGCCAATACTCTAAAAGCGATATTCGAAGTTGAAGATATTAAGTCGCTGATTATTGTTCCAATGGTCTACAGGAAAACGGTAATTGGATTTATTGGATTTGATTCGGTGCGGGATGAAAAAAAATGGACTGGGGGTATCGCTGAACTTTTAAGAATTTCCGGAGAAGTATTTGTAAATGCTCTAAGAAGAAAAAAGTCGGCGGAATTAAACAGGCAGACCGCAGAAAAACTGCGTATATTATTTGAGAGAATAGAAGATGTTGTATTTATCAGCGCGCCTGATGGGAAGATTATAGATATTAATCCAGCCGGCGCCAAGCTGCTCGGCTATTCGTCAAAGGATGAACTTTTACGGCGTCACAATGCTAATGATTTCTATTTTAATCAAAAAGACCGTAACGCCTACCAGCGAGTGTTAGAACAATATGGGAATGTTAGAGACTATGAATTGGTTTTAAAAAGAAAGGATGGACAGAAAGTTGTTGTGCTTGAAACTACTACTGCAGTGCGTAATGATAAAGGAGATATTATTGCTTATGAAGGGATAATGAGGGACGTAACGGATAAAAAACAGCTTGAGCAGCAATTATTCCAATCTCAGAAAATGGAATCGATTGGATTAATGGCAGGCGGTATAGCTCATGATTTTAATAACATTATGACGGCGATAAACGGTTATGCAGATATGATTTTAATGAACATGAAGCCCAGTCATCCTCATTATAAAGATATTCTTAATATACTCAAGGGCGGTAAGAGAGCGGAAAATTTAACCCGCCAACTGCTTGCGTTTAGCCGTAAACAAAT
>JAUXGF010000304.1 GCA_030622395.1 Calditrichaceae bacterium | reverse complement strand
CCTGAATTTTACACCTCATACACACCCTATCAACCCGAAGTTAGTCAGGGGAATCTTCAGGTAATGTATGAATTTCAATCTATGATTAGTGAACTCACGGAAATGGACGTTACAAATGCTTCTATGTATGAAGCGGGTTCTGCATTGGCGGAAGCGATTCTTTTAGCTGCAAGTCATACCGGAAAAAACAAAGCGCTTATTCCGGCAACGCTTAACTGGCGCTATCGTCAAATTATTGAAACCTATCTGAAAAATATGGATATTGAGTTGGTTGAAATTCCGCAGGAAAATTTTGTTTCAGATAGTTTTGTTTTGAATGAATTAGTGGATGATTCTGTCGCAGCGGTTGTAGTTCAGCATCCTAATTACTATGGATTTTTAGAAGATGCAGACGCATTTGCCCAAAGCTGTGAAAATAAAAAAGCTTTGTTTATCCATGTTTATGATCCAATATCATTAGGAATACTCAAAACGCCGGGTGCTTTTGGCGCAGATATTGCCATAGGCGAAGGGCAGTCATTAGGCATTTGCCAGAATTATGGCGGGCCATTTTTAGGTTTGTTCTCTGTGCAGGAAAAATTAGTTCGTAAAATTCCGGGCAGAATTTCCGGCGTAACTACAGACCGGGACGGTAAACGCGGTTTTGTTCTAACCCTGCAAACCCGAGAGCAGCATATCCGTCGGGAAAAAGCAACGTCTAATATATGTACTAATTCGGGATTGTTAGCTTTGTCTGCCTGTATTTATTTGACTGCTTTAGGTAAACAGGGAATCCAAAAAGCGGCTGATCTTTGTTTGCAAAAAGCCCATTACCTGTCTGATAAATTAACCGAAATTGAAGGTATAACATTAGCTTCGGACGCGCCGTTCTTTAAAGAGTTTACGATTAACTTACCGCTTGCGGCAGAAGATGTAATAAAACAGGCTTTACAAAAAGGCGTTCTCGCCGGAATTGATTTGAAAAAAACGGGTCATCCAAACAGCCTTTTAGTCGCTGTTACAGAAAAACGTACAAAAGAAGAATTGGACCGTTATATAAATTTATTAAAAGAAATATTAAAGTAAGGTTTAGATATGCCTAAAGTTCTCCTTGCGGATGATAATGAAGAGATGCTTGAAACGCTTGAGCGGATTTTCATATTTTATAATTTTGAAGTTGAAAAAGCCATTAACGGAGCAGAGGCGGTTAAAGCTGCTGAAACGACTCATCCCGATCTTATCTTGCTGGATGGAATGATGCCGGTTATGGATGGGTTTGAGGCATGTAAGATTTTAAAAAGTAACAAGAAAACAAAAAATATTCCAATTGTATTTTTAACCGCAAATTACACCGATACTAAAGACCGCATTGCCGGTTTTGAACTTGGCGCCGATGATTATCTTTTGAAACCCTTTAATTCAAAAGAGTTAGTGGCTCGCAGTAAGGCGATTTTAAAGCGCAGTGAAATGATGCGCCTGTTAAAATCTGAAAATGAAAAATTAAATCATAAAAATAAAAAAATTGAGCAGGAATTAGAAAGTCTTTTTACACGTTCTCAAAATATTGATAAAAGTTCTATTATTGATGAATTAACAGGGCTTTACAATTATGTCTTTTTTAAAAGCCGGCTTAATGAAGAATATACACGGGCGGTACGATATAATACTCCTCTTTCGCTGGTAGTCGTTAGTATTAATAATTTTAATAAGATAACGGAAAGCTTAGGCTTCCAGGTAGGCAGTTATGTTATTATGAAAATAGCAAATTACCTGGTAAACAAAACCAGAATTTCCGATATTCTTGCCCGATCCGAGGATGACCGGTTTTGTATTTTGTTACCCCATACTGATAAGCAGGGGGCATATTTTGAAGCTGAACGTATCAGGACAGTTCTTTCTAACGGTGAATATATAGAAGATGAACTTATTGACTCAAGCCAATTCTCGCGGAGAAGAATAACAGAATTACAGAATGTTACCGTTAATTTAGGAGTGGCGACTTTTTCAGGCGATACGGTATCTATCAGTAATGAAGAAGATTTAGTTAATCAAGCTCGTCAAGCTCTTAAAGCTTCGGCGGATTCCGGGGAAAATAAGACTGTTGCATACGAAAAACTGAATTAGTAAAGGATGTTAAGGAGTCCTAAATGTATACAAAATTAATTTTTGAATTAAGTAAAGAAGGTCGTATTGGTCATGTTTTACCAAAGATTGATGTTGCCTCGCGAAAAACATCAGACTTAATTCCAAAAAATCAAATGAGAAAAAGGGCGGCTGAACTTCCTCAGATTGCAGAAAATGAGATAGTAAGACATTTTATTAATTTGTCCATTTTAAATCATCATGTAGATAAAGCATTTTATCCGCTTGGTTCCTGTACTATGAAGTATAACCCCAAGATTAATGAAAAGCTGTCGGGATTGCCGGGTTTTACCGATCTTCATCCTGATCAGCCGCAGGAAACTGTCCAGGCGGCTTTACAAATTTTGTATGAATTGCAGGAATATTTATTGGATATAACCGGATTTAGCGGGATTACATTACAGCCGGCAGCCGGCGCTCATGGAGAGATGGTCGGTTTGCTTTTGATGAAAAAATATCACCAGATGAAAAACCGTAACCGGAAAACGATGCTTGTACCGGATTCCGCTCATGGAACAAATCCCGCTAGCGCACATATCGCCGGGTTTTCAATAAAAACGATCCGATCTAATGAAAAAGGTTTAGTCGACCTGGCTGATTTAAAAGCGAATTTAAATGAAGACGTAGCCGGAATTATGTTAACTAATCCCAGCACTTTAGGTATTTTTGAGAGTCAGATTAAAGAAATCAGATCGATGATGGATTCAATTGATGGGTTGATGTATATGGATGGAGCCAATATGAACGCCCTGTTTGGCATCGTAAGACCGGGCGATATGGGTTTTGACGTTATGCATCTTAATTTTCACAAAAGTTTTTCCACCCCTCACGGCGGCGGCGGTCCGGGCGCAGGGCCGGTTGCAGTTAATGATAAATTAAAAGCATTTTTACCCGTTCCTTTAATTGATAAAAAGAACGACCTTTATTTTTTAAATGAGGAAGTCCCGGATAGTATCGGTAAAGTACATAGTTATTATGGCAACTTTGGTATATTTATACGAACTTATATTTATTTGCGCATGATAGGCAAGGAAGGCGTCAGAAAGATTGCCGAACATGCTATTGTAAACGCCAATTATCTGAAAGCACGTTTAAAAGACGTCTATGAATTGGGTTATGACGCACCGACAATGCATGAATTTGTGCTATCGGCGGAAAAGCAGAAAAAGCGCGGCGCTAAAACTTTGGATATTGCCAAACGTCTGCTTGATTTCGGAATGCATCCGCCTACTGTATATTTTCCACTTATTGTAAAAGAAGCTCTAATGATTGAGCCAACAGAGACCGAAAGTAAAGAAATGATGGATTTATTTGTTGAAGCGATGTTGAAAATAGATAAAGAAATTGATCAAAATGTAGATATTTTATTAAATGCGCCTCATAACGCTGCAGTTAAACGTCTTGATGAAGCGAGCGCAGCCAGAAATCTTGATATTAATTATTATAAAAATCATTAGTTAAAATATGCTGGAGTTTGTGCTATGGCAGTTAAAATATTAATTGTTGATGATAATCCGAATGTATTAAGATTATTGAATATTAGTTTATCCAAATCCGGAGCCGCCTACGAAATCATTGAAGCTGAAAATGGGGAAATGGCTTTTGATCTGGCAAACAAAGAAAAACCGGATTTAATTATATCAGACATTATGATGCCTCAAATGGATGGTATCGAACTCTGCTGGATGATTCGGGAGAATTCAGAAATTCCATTAGTGCCGTTTATATTTTTGACTTCATTCGAAGATCCTGAAACGGAAATCCGTGGTTTCCGGGCCGGGGCGGATGAATATTTAAATAAACCGATAGACCGGAAAGACTTACTGCGCCGTGTTGAAGAGCTGCTCGCCAGAACAACAAATTTGAAAAAAATGAAAAATAATAGCGATATAAAAAAAGGTTTTTCAGGTGATTTAAGTGAGCTGTCTATTGTTGAGCTTGTCCAGATGCTTAATCTAAATAAGAAATCCGGCGTGTTAAATATTAAAGGCGAAAAAAAGGGAAAAATCTATTTAAAAGACGGACATCTGTTTGCCGCTGAAACAGATAATAAAAATGGAGAAGAAGCTGTATATGAGTTAGTCGCTTTGACGTCAGGGACATTTAATTTTGATTTGAAAGATGTTCAGATTGAACAAAATATTAAAAATTCAACAATGAATGTGATAATGGAAGCCTGCCGCATTATGGATGAAAGCCGGCACGACAAAAAAGAATAGACGATAGATTGTAAAATAAATCTAAATTTAATATATTACTTCCCGTTTACCTTACGGTAATTTAATTTTAATATTAAAGTTTAAACATTTCCCATACCAGGAGGGTTTGTATTTTGTTATGCCTTAAGATTATAAATAATAATTTTCTTTAATTGCATATT
>JAUXGF010000266.1 GCA_030622395.1 Calditrichaceae bacterium | reverse complement strand
TATCGAATCTATACCATAAGAGGGGATACTGAACGCTGTTTTATTAAAAGAGAATACAGGGTTGCCGCTGGATATATCACTGATATAAAGCGTACCTTTTCCCATATTATAGATTTTAAGCTTTATTGACAATGAATCGCCAAGCTGAACTTCCTCAAAATTAAGTGAAGTAATTGGAAGCCATATATCCGGGACAACGCCCTTTCCGGTTAATGAAACGCTTTTTTCGCCTCCATCGCTGATAATATCTAAAGAATCATTACGAGCGCCTTCCTCAGAAGGATTAAAATTCACATTCAAAATACTGCTTTCCATAGGCTCTAAAAAAAAGGCTACGGTGTCGACAAGAAAGTCTCCGCCGCTTATTCCCCGAATTGAGATAGAAGTTACATTCAATAATGTATCGCCATAGTTTTTAACTGTCACCTGATTAACCTCGGTATCTTCGACGGTCACATCGCCAAAATCAATACTTAACGGTACTACATAAAGCGGGTCATACCATTTACCGGCTAAGGGTCCGCCATAAGCGCCCATATCATTTATTTCTGTTCCAAGCGAGGGAGGAAAATAAATATCATTGAATACAACACTCGAATCGCCTTCATCAATACATGGCGAAATTATTTTTAATTTGAAGGTTGAATTATCCTCAAATTCAGGATCATCATTGATATTCCCTCTGCCAGAGAAGACTTCTCCCTGAATATCACTGTACACAACCGTCACGCTTCCGTCTGAATTTACAATTTGTTGTGTATTATAGTATATAATAGAATTCGTTACTGAAACTGTCCCCCCAAATGTAATAATTCCCGGACCTGAATTATAAGCCACAACGGTATTGGTTAAAGTTAAAGAATCGGCGCTGCCTTGTTGAACAATTCCCTGCTGAGTATTATAAGAAACAATACAATTAGTTAGCTCGGCATTTCCTCCGTCAGTTGCAATACCATTATTGCCATTACCGGAAACAATACTGTTTGATAATACTAATTCGCCCGAAGATGATACATAAATTCCATTATTGTCATTATTTGTTATGCGGCAATTCCTGATAAGCGGGGAGCAGCCTTCTATAAAAATGCCGTTGTCCGTTGTCCCTTCAATTCTACAAAAAGCTAATTCACAGTTTTCAGAAGCGGATTTGAAACTAATTTCCTTATAACCGCTTGTATTACCAACATCCCGCTTGAAAATAATAGAATCACATTCCATTCCAACCGCAGTTAACAAGCCGGTGACCTCAAAATTATAATTCCCATCAAACCATATTTCAACTCCCGGCTCAATGGTTAATGTATCAACAATAATATTCCCAACAACATTATAGGGTGAACCTGCCTTTGTCCATATAGTATCAATATTACCGGAAACATCGGTTTGTGCAAACGAATTGATTGAAAACAATAAAAGGCAAAATGTGATAAAGTATTTATTCATAATTAATATCCCTGCAGGGTTTAATTCTTTTTAAAGCTTGAAATTTTTTAGGTTTTTTTAATTTAAAAAGTGTGCGAATAACTCCTAAATTTCAACTGGACACTAAAATATAGTAATACCTCAGTGACGGGGTGGGGAACTTATTTGGGTGTATATTGGCAATAACACAAACCCACCCTTGCTTGCATCCCGACACTTCGGGGAAACCCCTCCCAAGAGGGGCATTGCTTATTCCCCTCTTGGGAGGGGTTAGGGGTGGGTCTTAATATTTCACCCTTTCACTGAGAGTGGTCTGTGTCTCCTGATTGATTTTTGTAATGCCTTCCCACGCGAAACTGAGATGTTACTTTTAACGCTTTACTACGGCCAATCCGGCGGGCTTGCCAGCGTTTGGTCTTTTTCTTCGCTTGATTCGCCGCCGCTGTTTATAAGAATAGCAGCTATACTTGCTATAACCACTCCGCCGGCTCCAATCCATAACCATTTTTTGCCGTTGTTTTTTTTAGATTTTTTATTTTTTATTTTTTGTATCTGAGCTTCATTTTTAACTTCCGAAACCAGTTCGACAAATTGAGGCGGTTCCTGCTCAATAGTCGGACTATATTGAGGCGTTATTTCCAGTATTTTTTTAATAACTTGCTTAGCCTGACTCGTAAAGCCTTTTGCAAGAAGCGCCTGCGCTAAAATTTTATAAGCTTTTCCTCTTTCATTTTCAGTGAGACCGTCCTTTTTAAGGCAGATTTTTATTAAATCAATCGCCTCGTCAAATCTGCCGTCATAATACTCCTTTTGCGCTTTGTTAATTTCTTCTTCGCATTTAACCTGGTCTTGAACCTGCGCGGATACAGTAAAAGACCGATTAAAAACCGGAGCTAAAAGCTGACCCCAAAAAAATATTAATATCAGGCTGAAAGTTAAAGGTTTTTTTCTATTCACTTTTTTAAATTCTCCCTTTTTGAATCTATTAACTGATCGTTATTAAAACAATATATAGTGTCTGTCTATAAAGTCTGAAATTTTATAACTAACCACGTCCCTCAGGGCGTGGGATATGAAAACAATAAAACAGGGCTTCAGCCCAACGAATGATTATTTGCGAAACATACAAACCAATTATTCTAATGTTTGCTATACCATGAACTGGACGATTGTGGTTCGATTTCAATTCCGGTCTTTATTATTTCTGCAACAAAAGGATTATTTAAATTAAAATCCTTTTTTGATATTGGATGAGGTTCTATTCTAAGGTCAAAATCAGAGGCTATCAACATTAATTGAACCTGCAAATCAAAGCGGTTGTCGTCAGTTAAATTGTCAATTATTAAGGCTAAATCTATATCGCTGTCAGTTGTATCTGTTTTTTTTGTGTAGGAACCAAACAAATACACTTTTATTACATTTGAATTTTTCGCTACGATAGAAGTTATATAGTCGCTTATTTTTTTATTTGTTCTTTTATCCATGCCCTTAGTTCTTTAATTTTATTAACCCAATCTAAAGTAAATCCAGGAGTACATTTTTTTTAAAAACTATTTTTATAATCATCATATCTTGCATTAATATTAAATGCAGAAATTGTCGTTAATTTGTATTTCAAATCGTCTGTGGTATCCATTTTTGATTCTTTTGCTAATCTTAGCAAATTATGCATATATGGCGGGTAATCGAGGTTTACTTCTACAAAATATGCTTTGAGAAGCTTCTCGATGACTAAGTGTCCGAGAAACAATGACCAACTATATCTCTTGGCATTGAATAAAGCAATCATTGTATCAAAGTCATCATCTGAGTTTACAATCCAATGGTTAATAATTTTCTGCTTATCTAATTTTACTTTGTTCATGACATAAATTTACAAAATATCTTTAATAGAGGAAATATTTATTTATTTTATGTTTCTTCAAAATTATAATAAAACTGGATTATTAAGAGACTTTAAGCAACAATTTTCTATTTACTTTCCTTACTATAACTAACCAGCAAATAACATCTCATATCATGGGCTTCACGAAAGTGATCCCTTGCGGGAAAAGCCTACTGTGGAGTATAGCTTTCATGCTCTGCCTTAAAAGGCAGAGTTAGTCAGAACTGACTTTATAGACAGACACTATATAGAGTTTTATTGAAGTAATGCCTAAATCATGGTGTGGAATATTAAGACCCACCCCATACTTAAAACTTCCCACAAATATCTAATGCTTTACATTTTTCTCCTAAGAATAAACTTTTGAGTTATTTTAAAATCCTCATCAACCATGATTTGTTTTTCACCGCCGACAAGATCATATCCTTCTTTTTTTACGGCAATTTTACGCAGACCTGTCCGTAGTTTAATTTCCTTTGGCGTAACCTCACCGGTCTCTTCATCGTCCACAATAATATCTCCCCATACAGGATTGCCATCCGAATCAAAGGCGGTTACGCTTACAGTTACAAATTTAGTAAAATCAACAGTCACTTCAAGCGATTTTTTATCCTCGATTTTGATCGTCTTTTCACATACTCCAAAGGTCGGATGGACTACTCTTATAATATATTCGCAAGCCGGCAGTTCTGTTGTATATTTAATATCAGTGTCTTTTTTAGTCAATTCACCGTCAATGTAAATTGAACCCCATGGTTTTACGTGAATTTGCAGCTTACCTATCATGGCTGTCAGTTCGGCGTTTATTTTTTCAGCCTCGTTTTCTTTAACCTCGATCTCAGTAGAAAAATCCGAATAGCCCTTCTTTTTTAATAAGATCGTATGGCTGCCGACAAGCGCTTTTTCCAATGTAAACGGGGTATATTTTTTTTTGATTTCAATTTCATCCAGCCAAATAGAAGCTCCCAAAGGATCGGATTCAATGCTTATAGAGCCGCTCAGTTTTACAAGAGCCGCTTTAATTTCAGTTGTTTGACCTTTATTAATATTAACCGGTTTGCTAAACTCCTTATATCCCTCACGGCGGATTACAACCTTATGTTTATCTTCGACAGCCGCTTCCTTTTCCTTAATAAGCCGGTATTCTAACGGAGGGTTTAATCCTTGTTTAGCATAAAAAATATATTCTTTTGTCTTAAATTCATTATGCGCAATCTCAACAATATGTTCCCCAACAGGTATTTTTAGATTTGAATATTGCGAGGGTTCAACCTTTTTACCGTCCAACTGAACCTGCGCGTCTACAGGAGTTACATCTAATGAAATAACAGCCGCCGGCGCAAGCTGAAAAGAGAATGAAGCAGGCTGTCCTTTTTCAACGCTAACCAAAGTGTCTTTATTAAAAAAATTACGCTTTTTAATAAAGAGTGAAACAGAGCCCGCCTTTACCGGCATATTATTAATTGGAGTAACGCCAATTGAATCGCCGTTTAAAAAAACAGCGGCTTCCTGCGGATTACTGGAAACAATTAACATTGCATCTGCGTCAACGCCGGGTTTTTTCATAATCTTTTGATGAAAATTAAACTTAAGCGCTGTGAAAATAATTAATGAAATAATTAATAATGATAAAAAAGAAACTGCAATTTTCCAT
>JAUXGF010000468.1 GCA_030622395.1 Calditrichaceae bacterium | reverse complement strand
TCTCAAACGCCTCCCGATAACTCATTATGGGAAAGGGCAGATTAATTTCATATCCAATACTTTGCGCAAAAACCGAACAGACCAGTTTGCTGGCAATTTCAATCACATCTTCTTCGTTTACAAAAGACATTTCAATATCAATTTGTGTAAATTCAGGCTGCCTGTCCCGGCGAAGGTCTTCATCACGGAAACATTTTACTATTTGAAAATAGCGGTCAAACCCCGCAATCATTAACAACTGTTTATAAATTTGGGGGGATTGGGGCAGGGCATAAAATCTACCGGGATAGTTCCGGCTGGGAACTAAAAAATCTCTGGCGCCTTCGGGGGTACTTTTCATTAAAACAGGCGTTTCAATCTCAATAAAATTATTTTTAGTCAGATATTCACGGACAATTTGATATACCCGGCTTCTAAGGATTAAGTTTTTTTGTAGCTTTTTTCGTCTTAAATCCAGGTAGCGATAGGTCAAGCCTAATTCTTCATTGATTTCCAGATCGTCTACAATTTCAAAGGGGGTGGTTTTTGCCGTATTTAATATAAGGAGTTCTGAAGCCAATACTTCGATTTCGCCGGTTTTCATAGATTCATTTCTTGATTCAGGAGGGCGTTTAGATACAACTCCTTTTACAGCGACAACAAATTCCGAACGCAGCTTTTTTGCCTGTTCGTAAACATTAGCGTCTATTTCAGGATTAAAAACAATTTGGGTCAATCCATAGAGGTCGCGAATATCAATAAAAATTAATCCGCCATGATTCCGCCATTTATTAACCCAACCATTTAATACAACAGTTTGATCCAAATTGGATAAATTTAGCTCTGCGCAGTTATGTGTTCTTTTCATATTAAAGACGTTCTCCTAAGAAATGGCGCATAATTTACATATACTTTTTCAACTTAACAAATAAAAAAGCCGCCCCGACAGTTCGGGACGGCTTTTTAGTAAGTACGTTTTTCTCTAACTACTAAATATATATTTTTGACGGAATGACACATCACCCTCTTTTTTACTGATTTGTTTAAAACGCCAGGTTTTAATCCTTCTGATAATACAAGATTCAACTTTTTTATTACGAAGGTCGGACCTTAAAACCCTTGCTTTTCTTACTTTACCATTATACATAATCGTCCATTGTACGGTAATGCTTCCTTTTAAATTAGGATTGATGCGGGCTTCTTTTTTATAACAATTTTCAATTGCATCGGCATGTTTATTAACAATTCTGCTAATAGCATCGGATGACCGATGGGCTGACTTGGATCCTTTACCTGAAACTGATCCCTTTTCCATTTTAATAGAAAACGAACCTCTTCTATTGATTGAAACGGATCCGCTTTGTCCGATTCCTCCTTCAATTAGATCGTCTATCCCAACAGCTCCCCTTGTTTGTCCGCCGCTGCGCGCGCCTAATTTTGATCTTCTTGATCCTGAAGAAGCTGTTTGCAAACCGCCGACTTCGCCTAAAACCTGATCCAGATTACCAAAACCTCCGCTTCCTGCTTCACCAAGAGCATCAAAAACAGCATCGCCTGTCCCGCCGCCGCCGCCGGCAGATAATTCAGCTAAAACCCCTGTACCAGCTACAGCTTGGTCCATAGCTGCACGCTGTCTTCCTCTTTGCGCCGCAGCCTGCCTGCGCATAGAGCGTCGTTCTGCGGCTGAAGGACCGGCAGCCTCAGCTCGTTTTCCTTCATCCCTTTTAGCACGCTCGTCTTCTTTTTCTTCTTTTCCTTCATCTGCAGCGCCGCCGCCAGCATCTTCACCTTCTTCTACGATATGTTCTTCAACAAGCTCAGCTTCATAAAATTTTTGAAGATATTTTTTCTTTATTTGATCCTCAATAAATTGTTTTGAATATTTCGTATTAGCAAAATAAACTACAATTGAATAAACAAATATAAAAGAGACTAACAAAATAGTGTAAAACCTGCGGTCTATACCTTCCCAGATATTCTTCTCGAATTGTTTAGGAAAAGCAACGATTTTATACCCTCCTGCCCCAGCGGGTCGCGGTGCGTGTGCTTTTGGTATTTTCCTTGATGTTTTCATTATTTACCTTATAATAATATAAATCTTTTATCCTGATTTAATTGTTAATAGACGCATTTTATAAAAATCAGATTTACTGCATGTAAACATTACTTTAAACAACAATTCGAACGGCATATTCTCATCGCCCTGGATTATGATTTCATGGGTAAATTCTTTGCCGACTTCTATCTCAAGCTCGCGTTCTTTTTGCGCATACTCTGCTAACTTAAATGCAAGAGGTGAGATCATCATTTGATCCTTTGGTATTTCATCCAAAGAGGCAATTACTATATCATTAACCATTATCACTTCTTTAGCGACTGAAACGTTTATTTCCTTTTTCGGCTTTTCACCTTGAATTGACGTGGGCAGCCTAAGCTCTTCAGAAGGCGTCACTAAAGCGCCTTCCGTTGAAAATGATTTCAATAAAAAGAGAAGAATGATGGTCATCATATCCATCATAGAATTCATATTAAGCGCGCCTTGTTCAGTATCAAGATGCTTTTTTGATTTTGATGGTTGAAAGGCCATAGAGTTATATCTCCATGATTATTAATTACTGTATAATACTTCCAAAATTAACTTCAGGGAACAGAGCTACAATTTCCTTTTTATCATTTTCATAAGTTTGGATATTATCCATAATATCAATTATGACCTGATATTCTATATCCGCTGAAGCAG
>JAUXGF010000085.1 GCA_030622395.1 Calditrichaceae bacterium | reverse complement strand
TTTTGGAAAAGGGTTTGCATGAAAATATTCACTTACAAAAATAATATATGTGGCTAAACTAATAGCCGCTATCGGCGAAGGTAATCCAGTAAAATGACTTTTATCAAATCCCTCTAACTGCACATTAAACCGGGCTAATCGAATACTTGTAAATAGAAGCGGGAAAAAGCTTATAAATAATCCGACTGTTTTCCAGTCAGAAAAAAAGAAGGCGTAAATTAAAACAGACGGGGCTACCCCAAATGATACGACATCCGCTAACGAATCATATTCCACTCCAAATTTACTGGAAGTATTGATAAAACGCGCTATCTTACCATCCATAGCGTCAAAAAAAGCAGCTAAAACAATCATCCATGAAGCTAACACATAATTATGATTGTATACGGCGAAAACGATTGACATATAACCGCAGAACATATTTCCCACGGTAAAAAAGTTGGGCACAATGGAACGGGATACTTTTATCACAATTAAAACTCCCCAATAATAGATGAACCGCCTTTGACCTTATCTTTTAATTTGACATGAACTTTTGCAGAAAGAGGTAAGAACACGTCTACTCTTGAACTATATATTATCATTCCAAAGCGAGCCCCTGCTTGTACTTGTTGATTTTCTTTTACGCGGCACACAATGCGCCTGGCTATTAATCCGGCAATCTGCTTAAAAATCACTTTTCCCTCAGAACCATTTATGCCAATGATAGCCTGCTCATTACAATCGAACGCCTTATCGGCAAAAGCCGCCAGATATTGTCCTTTTTTATAATCAACCAAATAAACCTTTCCAGTCACAGGTATTCGATTTATATGTACGTTAAATAAAGACATAAAAATAGCAACGCGTTGAACTTTTTCTTTAAAATACAACGGATCTTCAATTTCATCTACTTTAATAATCCTTCCGTCCGCCGGCGAGAGAATTAAATTATCCCCTTGAGGTATTTCCCTTTGGGGATCTCTGAAAAAGAAAAAATGGAAAATAAAAATCACACATACAATCCCTGAAACTATATTCAAAGACAGAGACTCAGTAACAAAAGCAAATATAAGAAACAACAAAAGGATAAGCCCTGTATATAGAATAATTTTATAACCATCCTTTGCAATCATAAGTTATACCTTCTTTATTTAATTAAGCGTTGAGATATTTCCTGGTAAGATTTTTCAGCTCTATTATTTTCAAAACTGAAATGTTCTTTATCTAATTTATCCTCATCTAACATATCCCAAAGCCGGCTTGTATCCGGCGTAATTTCGTTTCCTAAATAAATTTGCTTTTGATATCTACCGAATTCTAATTTATAATCTATCAACTTCAATTTTCTGCGTTCAAGGTATGATTTTAAAACAGCGTTTATTTTGGAGGCCAAGCGCGAGATATGTTTCATTTCATCAGGAGTGGCATAATCAAAAGCATAAGCATGAGATTCAAGAATTAACGGGTTGTTTAGTTCTTCATTCTTTAAGTAATATTCAATGATGGGATATTTTAATTCAGCGCCTTCTTCTATTTTAAAGCGTTCGCATAAACTTCCGGCAGCCACATTACGAATAATAACACTTAACGGTATCATATTCAATTTTCTAACACGCATTTCTTTATCGCTTATTTTTTCAATTAAATGAGTAGGGATATTATAACTCCCTAAATATTCAAAAATAGTTTTAGTGATGTCGTTTCTTAAAGCTCCTTTATTTTTAAACTTTGCTTTTTTCTCCCCGTCAAAAACACTTTCTACATCTTTAAATTCAATGATTAATTGATCTTCTCTTTCCGCGCTAAAAAGGCGTTTTGTTTTTCCGTCTTTAATAAGATGCTTCTCTGCCAAAATTTTTCCTCCCTTTTAATTATAAACTTATATTTATAAATGATTTTTCTTAAAAACCCACCCTAAATAATTATCAATTGACAATTGATAATTAACAATTAAGCTTTCTGTAAATGATCGGAACACATTCGTGCGCCCTTTTTTTATAAATCTCTTAAATTACAGATCCATACTTTCAATGCATTGAATACATTGCACTATTTTTTATACTTCTCTAACAAAATAGTTAAATCATACTCTTTACTGTTACGCCAGACTCTTATATTTAAATTGTCCCCAACCTTAAGATCAGTCGATAAAATGGCTTTTTCGACATCGCTAAATTCGCGTATTTCCTGATTATTAACTCTTACAACAATATCGCCTAATTGAACGCCTGCTTTTTCTGCCGGACTGTTTCGATTTATACGGGCGACATAAACTCCGCGAGTAGAAGAATAACCGAGCTCTCTTGCTAAAAACCTCGTTAAATTGGAATAGTACATTCCTGTCCAGAAATTACGATCAATACCATGATATTGCTTTAGATCGTTTATGATCCGCTTAATACGGTTTATGGGGATTGCAAAACCGATTCCCACAGAACCCGAAGCTCTTGCATCGCCGGTATAAATAAATGTATTAACGCCGATAACTTCGCCGTCGGCATTACACAATGGTCCCCCGCTGTTGCCGTTATTAATCGAAGCGTCTGTTTGTATCATATCCTCGTAAACGCGATTCGAATTGAGCCTGCCGAAATCCCTGTCAACAGCGCTGACAACGCCTACTGTCACCGTTGGTTCGCCTTTAACAAACAAGCCGAAAGGATTACCCAGGGCAATTGCCCACTCCCCTATCATAAGTTTATCGGAATCACCGAAACTAACATAAGGTAAATCGTCCCTATCCATTTTTAGTAAAGCAATATCAGATACATGGTCAACGCCGACAATTTCCGCTTTATATTCGTTTCCATTGCTCATGACAACAATAACTTCAGCCGCGTTTTCAACTACATGCTCATTAGTTAAAATATATCCGTCTTTTGATATTATGAAACCCGATCCAATTGACTTAACTAATTCGCGATACTTCCTGTCTCTGAAAATTTCAGGAAAAAAGTCTCTAAAAAAAGGATCGCCGCTAAACGGACTGCGCTGTATGTACTCGCGGATTTTAGTTACATTAACTGATACAACAGCCGGGCTGACCATATCCACGGCGATTGTGAGCGCATTACGGCGGTTACGGGATATATCGTTTTTCTCATTGTATGTCTGATTATCGGCGGCGATTTTTACTAATGATGTATCTACCGAAACTATTTCTGAATTGTTTACCAATCCTAAACTGTTATGGATCAGCAATCCTATAGTAATTCCAACGGCAATAAAAAGAATAGGACGAATAATTTTTGACATTTTAATTATACTCGCTTAATTATTAGAACATCCAGTAATCGGTAATCGGTAACCAGCTTCTACTTCGTTTTAATTTTTCTTTCCCCTGCTAAGGCTTTTGTACTTTTTCCCAATCGGCTAAAAATTGATCAATGCCTTTATCAGTTAAGGGATGTTTAAGCAATTGCTCAATAACTTTGAACGGTATAGTGGCAATATCGGCGCCCATCATAGCCGCTTCTATTACGTGCAGAGGGTGGCGGATACTGGCGACAATTATTTCTGTATCTACTCCGTAATTATTGAAAATTTGTTTGATTTGCCCGACTAAATCCATACCCGCTGTGGAAATATCATCAAGTCTGCCGACAAAGGGGCTAACATAGGTTGCGCCGGCGCGGGCGGCTAACAATGCCTGAATCGATGTAAAAACCAAAGTAACGTTTGTATTGATTCCCTCTTTGGATAATACTTTAACCGCTTTAAGACCTTCTTTGGTCATGTGAATTTTAACAACAATATTGTTATGAAGTTTTGCTAATTCCCGTCCTTCCCTAACCATTCCTTCCCAATCTAAAGAAACAGCTTCGGCGCTTACAGGCCCGTCGACAATTTCGCATATTGTTTTAAATATCTCTATTGGATTGCCTTTCTCGCGCGAGATAAGGGTCGGATTTGTAGTCACTCCGTCCAAAATGCCGATACTGGCTGCTTCGCGGATTTGTTCAATATTTGCTGTATCTATAAAAAATTTCATCTTTATTGCTCCATGTTGGGAGGAAGAGAACTCACCCCCTAACTCCCTCTCTTTTCAAAGAGAAGGGGCCGGGGGATGAGTTAAAACGCCTTATTTATTCTGAACTTTTTCCCAATCAGCTAAAAACTGATCTATGCCTTTATCAGTTAACGGATGTTTTAGTAATTGCTCAATAACTTTGAATGGAATAGTGGCAATATCCGCGCCTATCATAGCTGTATCAATTACATGCAGCGGATGGCGGATGCTGGCGACTATGATTTCTGTATTAATATCATAATTATCGAATATCTGCCTGATTTGGGCGATCAAATCCATCCCGGGATTTGAGATATCATCCAGCCTGCCGACAAAAGGACAAACATAAGTTGCGCCGGCGCGGGCGGCTAATAAAGCCTGAATCGGCGTAAAAATTAATGTTACATTTGTATTGATTCCTTCTTTGGATAAGGCTTTAACCGCCTTAAGACCGACTTTGGTCATAGGAATTTTGACCACAATATTTTTGTGGATTTTCGCTAACTCTTTTCCTTCCCTTACAATCCCTTCCCAATCGAGAGAGACTACTTCTGCATTTACAGGCCCGTCAACAATTTCGCAGATTTGTTTAAAAATTTCTACAGGCTCGCCTTGTTCGCGGGAGAGCAGAGTCGGGTTAGTAGTAACTCCATCGAGCACGCCGATACTGGCGGCTTCTTTAATTTGTGCAATATTTGCCGTATCAATAAAAAATTTCATTTAAACTTATCCTTCCAAAAATACTTGTGCTGTATTAATATACTCGAACAGAAATGAATTGTCTTGTATTCATTTCGTATTGAGAGTTATACCGATACATATTTTTTCAAACCAATTACTGATCGGTATAAATCACTTCTTCCAAAACCAAGCCTTGAGGCGGGGCTGTAAGTTTTATTAAAGTGCGGTCTTTTGACTCAATAATTTTATCCAATTCATTTAAACTAATTTTCCCCCTGCCTAAGTCTATTAATGTGCCGACTATTGCCCGCACCATTCCATGCAAAAAACGATTAGCTTTTATTTCATAAACTAACAACTTTTCCAGGAAGAACCACTTGCTTTCAAAAATATCACATTGATAATGTTTAACATCGCTGCCTGTTTTACAAAAAGCTTGAAAATCCCGATTGAGCCGTATCCTTTCGCATCCCATTTGCATTAAGGTGATATTTAAAGGAAAGTTAACCTGCCATACATAATTTCTATTAATAGCCGTGGATTCCTGTGAAATGTAATAACGATACCGCCTGGCTGCGGCGTCAAACCGCGCATGAAAACCGGGCGCGCTGTTTTGAATATCCTTAACCACAATATCGTTTTTCAGCAACCCGTTTAAAGAGCGTCTCAATTTGTATAAATCATAATCAGGAATATCTAAGTGGACTATTTGATTACGAGCATGGACTCCCGTATCCGTTCTGCCGGAGCCGGTAATTTTTATTTTTTTCTTAAATATTGTAAATAAAGCTTTTTCTATTTCATCTTGTATAGAAGCCTGTCCTTTTTGAAACTGCCATCCAAAATATTTTGCGCCGTCGTATTCGACAACTAATTTTATTCGCTGCATTAAATTTCATAAGAGATTTATCTTTAACAAGATTTAAATATAAGTTATTTTAAGTTTCAATTCAAGTAAGGGCAAGGGACGTTCAAAGGGAAGGAATAAATAGAAATTTATTGAGATTTATCTTCTTTTTTGGAGTTAAGAAATTTTAGGCGCTTATGAATTGAATTCGTGAAAAATTGTTAAGAAAATCATTAACATATCCTGCAATCCCTTGCATATCAAGGCATAGAGAGCGAAAAGTAGGAAGTAAGAAGTAGGAATTAGGATGTGGGAATTTGGAATTAGGCGTTTAACTCTGATAAGAGAAAATAATTCCAACTATGGTTCACCAACATTAAGCTGGATAATTCTTTAGTCCGCCTCAGGCGGACGAAATGTTTATAGGAAAAAATAACCACAAAAAATGGGAAGCCCCATTCCCCACAGGGAGGCTGCGCCTGGGGCGGTATGAGATTCTAAATTGATGCCTGCAACTGTGATATTAGTCTAATAAAAAAGAGTTTGTTTCTTTTTAGTTAATAATTTAATTTATTTAAATTTTTCTGTTGTTAATTTCAATGTTTAATTACAAAAATTTAAGAACAAATTACGGAAAATTAATTATGAAAAATCCATGGCAAAAACTTTCCAGTAAAATTATTTATAAAAATAAATGGATTCAACTGCGCGAGGATCAGGTTATTACTCCTTCCGGTATTCCCGGCATATATGGCGTTGTGGAAGCTAAACCGGCTATCGGAATTGTTCCTTTAACAAAAGACCTTTATACATATTTGGTGGGACAATACCGTTATGCTTTAGACGTCTATTCGTGGGAAATCCCTGAAGGCGGCGGAATTATCGGCGAGGATACATTAGAAGGAGCTAAACGCGAATTATTAGAAGAAACCGGTCTATCTGCAAAAAAATGGACTTTTTTAGATACATTATACACAAGCAATAGTTTTACAAACGAAACCGGCTATATCTATTTAGCCGAAGATTTAACGCAAGGCGAGCCCCAACCTGAACATACTGAGGATTTGCAAATAAAAAAACTGCCTTTCACTGAAGCATGGGAAATGGTTTTGGACGGAGAGATAAAAGACGCCATGGCGGTAATCGGTTTAATGCGCGTTTATTATTATCTGAAAAATAGAAAAGAATTGGAGTGATGGAGTGTTGGAGTGGAGGAAGAATTGGAGTATTGGAGTAATGGAAGATTGAAGAATTGGAGCTTTAGATTGGATTGTCTCGTCTTGTAGGGGCGAAGCATTCCTGACAATAAATTACAAAAATATAGAATTTAAAATCACAGGGAATGCTTCGCCCTTATTTTCCCCAATTCTTTTACTACTCCAACACTCCATTACTCCATTCTTCCAACAATTCAATACTTCAGTAATCCAATTTTCCCCAATCTCTTAATTCAATTCTTCGCCATTCCAGTCTTCTCTTCTTTCATTATTCCCATTACTCCAATACTCCATTACTCCAATTCTTCACCATTCTTCCAATAAAAATCTTCTACTGCTTCTTCCCTCTTAAGAAAACGCTTAGGGGTTTTAGGGATTCTATATTTTCAAAAATAATTGTCAGGGTCGCTAAAATCGGAACGGCTAAGATCATTCCCGCCACTCCCCAGATGTATCCCCAAAAAATAAGGGACAGGATAACGATCAGGGGGCTTAGATTCAAAGTGCGTCCCATTAAGCGCGGCTCTAATATATTGCCCATGGATAATTGCAATATGATCATGCTGATCATAATCCAGAAAGCAACGGGTATAGAGCCAAATTGTAAAAGGCTAAACAAAACCGGCAGCAACGACGCAATAATCGAACCGATGTTTGGAATATAATTGAAAAGCAAAATAATAAAGCCCCAGAAAATCGCAAAATCCAATCCAAAAGCATAGAAAATAATAATACTAATCACTCCCGTTATAAAACTTACCAGCGTTTTAGCGCCTATATACTTTTGCACCTGATCGGTTACATTTTCTATAATATCAACAATTCTTTTGGCTTGATTTTCAGGGAACGCTAAATAAATCTTTTTTGAAATATAACGCTTTCCGGATAATAAATAAGCGACAAAAATAGTAACAAGAAGCATTTTTAATATAAAAGTTACGAATGTGCCCACACTTGTTAATACCCGCTTGGGAATGGAAAGGCTCTGTAATGTATCCAGCCAGTCAATCTCTTTCCAGCCTTGCAAACTAAGCGGTTTTCCGAACCACTCCTCAAAATTAACGGAAAAGTTTCCTAATGATTTCTGAAGTTGAACTTCATACTCCGGAAATTTTTCCACGAAATTCTGTACATTAGCATAAACAAGCATACCTAAAAGGTATAATACAATAAATGCAAACAAGATAGTTAAAAATACGGCTAAGCTAACCGGTATCTTCCAGCGGGTTAATAAACTTACAACAGGATCCAATATAAATGTTAAGAATAAGGCTATCATAAAAGGAAGTATTATAGTTCTGCCGATAATTAAAACCCATACAACCAAGAATATAACTATTATTCCAAGGGAAATATTTATCAACCTGTTGGATGTTGAAGATTTTTTATCCATAACATTTTATCCGTTTTTTAAGTTAATAGTAATAAATCACGGGGACACTTTCTATCTTTTAATGTTTATAAATATTTTCGTTCAAACACTGTTTAATGTCTGAACGAAAACTAACCCAAACTGTCATTTCGAAGCGGAGCGAGAAATCTATTGCCTCTAAATATCAAGGGTTTACAGATTTCTCCCCGCCTGAGGCGGATCGAAATGACAAAAATATGTATTTTCGTTCAAACACTATTCAGGAATTATTTCCTTATCATTACTTCCATACAAAAGAGTTTTATTCATTTTCTAAAACAACTGAAATATCTAACGCCTGCGTAGTATCAATTAAAACTGATTTAGTTAATGTTTTATATCCTTGTTTAATAAAAACCAAACTCAAAGAATTAGGAAAATCCAAAACACCTATTTCATTACTGCATTCATCAGTCCAACAAATTGTTTTTCCAAACGGTAAGACAAAATATTCCAATTCCAATTTCCCTTGAGAATCACTTTGGGATAGAGGAGTACAATTACAACTTCTAATATACTCAGGTTCAATCATATCTAAAAACAATTCTTTTTGATCTGAAAAGTCATCTCCAGTTAATTGATAGGAATAAATATTATTTGTAACGTATTGCCCATTATCATCTTTTCCATCCCAACTAATTTTATAAAAACCCACA
>JAUXGF010000115.1 GCA_030622395.1 Calditrichaceae bacterium | reverse complement strand
CTCCCCACAAGCTGGCTGCTATAATAACAAATAAAGGCGCTAATTTATTCATCGAAATTTATGCTCCGTTTTTAAAATATAGTATCGGATCAGCCTATATGAAGAATCCCAAATATCAGGCTGTTGCTCTAGTGTTTCTCCTGTCATTTCGAGGATCTTTTAACGATCCCGAATCGTCGGGATATCGTTATTATTGACGTTATATCCCGATTCTCGGGACACTCTGTTCGAACTGACATTTTGAGTATTCTGTAGCACCCTGATATTCGGAATGCAATAATGCTGGGGCATGCATTACTCCAATTCTTCTCCAATCCATTAATTCAGCAATTCATCAATTCAATAATTCAACTCCTCACCCGCTTAGCATTAATTTACAAAAAATAAATTAAATAAAACAATTTTTGCAATATACGCGATTCTAATTTAATTTGTTTTTTCAGGAAAGAAACAAACCTTTGTATTCAATCTATGGAAAAGGGTCATAAAAGTGATAAATAAAAAGTTAAACAAAATTTCATCCCCAATAGAATCTCCCTCTTTTGAGTTTCATATTTCCAAAAAATCCCGCGATAGATATAAATTTAACGATACATTGTTTTCCATCAAAGGGCAGATTATTTTTGCCGATTTTATAGCTTCGCGCCGATTAGCCGATCAAATCAATAAACGCCGGAAATTAAAGAAGCGCCCCGAAGATACAATCCGCGCAGGCGAACTGAACGCTATGGGCTTACTTGATGAGATCATGCACTTTGTTATTGAATCGTATCGTAAAGATATCAATCCCCGGCTCTTTTCAAGGATGGAGCAATTTCTGATAAATGAATTTGGACCGGATAAATTGGATAATTTATTAGTTGAATTTGCTCAATCATTTCCTACAAATTCAGTACATAATGGACAGGAATCTGCAAGCGATTATCTAAAAGGCAAAAGTGAAGGAATGCCCAACCGCCATATTCTATTAGAAGAATTAATGGTGCTTTGGCTTGATAATATTAATCCCGCTTACAAGCCCATAAAAGAGCTTGTTAACGACGCCGAGTTAAAAAAGCAGACAATATATGATCCGCTATTTAAGAAACTAAATAATTTTTTTAAAGACGAACCGTTTTACGGACCTGAAAAATTACCCTTATTAGAGATGCTGCTTATACCGGCTAAAAAATATCCTTATTCTATTACCGCCCAATTAGAATTCATCCGTATTAAATGGGGTATTCTATTATCTTCCTTCCTGTCCAGGATTCTGATCAGTATGGATTTTATTAAAGAAGAAGAAAAAATGCGTTTTGACGCCGGACTTTTTGGCCCCGGTCCAACGGAAGTAATTCATTTTTATGAAGACTATGAGCCCGAACAATTCAGCGCCGATCTTGATTGGATGCCGTGCCTGGTTTTAATAGCCAAGTCCGTTTATGTTTGGTTAGATCAATTAAGCAAGCAGTATCAACGTTCCATTACCAGGCTCGATCAAATTCCCGATGAAGAATTAGACCGCCTGGCGAGCGCCGGTTTCAGCGGTTTATGGCTGATTGGTTTATGGGAACGCAGCCGCGCCTCGCAAAAAATAAAACAAATCTGCGGAAACCCGGAGGCTGCCGCATCCGCCTATTCTCTGAAGGATTATGTGATTGCCCGTGATTTAGGCGGCGAAGAAGCCTGTCACAATTTAAAAGAACGCGCCTGGAAACGGGGCGTTCGTCTTGCCAGCGATATGGTGCCCAATCACATGGCAATAGATTCAAATTGGGTGATTAATCATCCCGATTGGTTTATTCAGTCGCCGCATCCGCCTTTCCCTTCTTATTCATTTAACGGGCAGGATTTAAGCGATGATGAGCGGGTGGGTATTTTTATCGAAGACGGCTATTGGAATAAAACCGACGCCGCCGTTGTTTTTAAGCGTCTTGATCGTTATAGCGGGAACGTCCGTTATATTTATCATGGAAACGACGGCACAAGCATGCCCTGGAATGACACGGCGCAGCTTAACTATTTAATGCCCCAGCTTCGCGAATCTATTATACAAACTATTTTGCATGTCGCCCGCCAGTTTCCGATCATCCGTTTTGACGCCGCGATGACACTCGCTAAAAAGCATTATCAACGATTATGGTTCCCGCAGCCCGGCGGCGGAGGCGATATACCCTCAAGGGCTGAACACGCTCTTACAAAACAGCGCTTTGACGAACTCTTCCCGGTTGAGTTTTGGCGCGAGGTGGTTGACCGCGTAAAACAAGAAGCGCCCGATACGCTGTTGTTAGCCGAAGCCTTCTGGATGATGGAGGGATATTTTGTCCGCACTCTCGGCATGCACCGCGTTTATAACAGCGCTTTTATGAATATGCTTAAAAATGAAGAAAATGGTAAATATCGTGAATCAATTAAGAATGTACTGGAATTTAATCCGCAAATTTTAAAACGATATGTCAATTTTATGAATAATCCCGATGAAGAAACCGCGATCGCTCAGTTCGGAAAGGACGATAAATATTTTGGCGTTTGCGTTATGATGTGCACTATGCCGGGTCTGCCTATGTTCGGTCATGGACAGATTGAAGGTTTTAATGAAAAATACGGAATGGAATACAGGCGCGCTTATTGGGATGAGCAGGCGGATGAATGGCTGGTGAGGAGGCATGAGCGCCAAATTTATCCGTTACTCAGAAAGCGTTACATTTTCAGCGGCGTGGAAAATTTCCTTTTTTATGATTTTAATAATGCGGACGGCGGCATTAATGAAAATGTTTTTAGCTATAGCAACTGCTTTGGCTCTGAGCGCAGTCTTGTTATTTATCATAATAAATACAGTCAGGCTTCAGGCTGGATTAATCATTCTTTATCATATAAAAATCAGGATGATAAATTAGTCGGCATGAAACTGGCTGACGGTTTAAAATTGGATCAAAGTGAAAACCAATTTGTAATCTTTCGTGATTATATCAGCGGATTAGAGTATATCCGTTCTTCCGGTGAGATAGGAAAAGCCGGACTTTATCTTGAAATAGGCGCATTTAAATACCATGTTTTTTTAGATTTCCGTGAAGTTAGGCATACTGCCGGGTTTCCTTACGCGGATATTGAAAGATATTTAAACGGCAGGGGAGCGCCGTCGATTGAAGAAGCGCTTAAGGAATTTATTTACAAACCTGTTTTAGATGCTTTTCAGGAAGCGGCTAACCCCGGTAGTTTACGCTGGTTAAGCGGCGGCTGGCAGGATAACACAATCAATAAAGACGTTTTAGATACATTTAATGTGAAATTAACGGCGCTGCTAAATACAACGGCAGGTTTTGAGAATCTAACTCTTATTTCAAAAGATGAGATAAATGAATTGAAAGACTTATATTCGGCGGGTTTAAAATTAACGGGTATAAGATCTTTACCGCTTAAGGGCGCTGGAAATATATTGAAATCAGTTGAAAAAGATATTCGAAACTATCTCCCTTTGGCTGTATCCGAAAAATTGGATAACCGGCGTATTTTATTAGCTCTGCCATTTTTAAAGGGACTCTCCCTGCTTTATGCTCAAAGGCAGGACTATCAAAATAATACATATTTCATCGACGACCGTATGCTGGATAAGGCGCTTGTCCGGAATTTTGGAAATTTAGGAGCTAAGGAAGCTGAGGCTCTGCAGGAAGCGCTATTACTGAAAATATTGATTATTTTTAAAGACGGTTTAAAAATTGATAAGAAAAGTCCGGCGCGTCCTTATTTTGAACAATTGTTTTCTAACAGCGATGTACAGAAATATATCCGGATCAACCGCTTCCAAAACGAACTTTACTTTAATAAAGAAAAATTTAAAGATTTGTTATTTTGGCTGTTTATTTTAACTCTTTTGAATATTGTAATTCAAGGAGATAAAAAGAAAACAATGCCGGCTTCACAAATCAACAACGCCTATCGCTCTTTACAAACATATTTACAAGACGCTGAAAAAGCCGGATACCAGGCGGATAAATTTTTATTGATTGTTTAAAATGGATAAGAGTTGGTTTGTACCGATTATTGGGATTAAAAAACGAAAAGGTTATTACGATTAGCAGGGTGTTGCTCATAATCAGCCACCGATTAACACCGATCTACACTGAATTTAAAGAGCTGAGAACTGGCTGTTTGAATATTTTATAAGTTTTTTAATGTAGATATGTGTAATTCCGCCGTTCCGTAGGATAAGGCGTCCCGCACTGTACTAACCGTTAAGGACAGTGATTCGGGAGCAGTTAAAACTTTCATCTGCAACCTACCTTCGGCGGATTAAACGGGCTGAGCATAACCGGACAAAATAAGCGGCTAAAGAGCCTCAAGAAAAACTGAAAATCATCATCCGCGTTTTTGTTATATGCGCTTGTGAATTTACGCCGCTTTAATTTTGTACAAATACTTTTGAAATTCAATGAATGTATTTTTTATAGATTCAACACCGCCAAGCGCTTCTGCCGCATCAGTTATAGAATGATACTTTAATTCCAGCAGGCTCGGTAGTTTTTCCTGAGCAAGTTCGCCGACACCGGTTTCAATGTATTTGGACAAAACAAAAGAGAGAAAATCTTTTTGCCTGTCACCCAAACCATTAAAAATTTGTGAACTGGCATTGACTACCCGCTCTTCGCGCGTAATTGGCTTGATAGCAAACGACACATATTCCAGCACATCAAACAAATCACTTTTTTGCGCATTAATCAATTTTTGCAGATTGCTTAGTTCATCTTTACCATAACCGGCTTCTTCCAGTTTTTCCAGAAATGATTTTCGGGTTGCCGGGACAGACCAGATTTTGCGCAGTTCTTCTTCATTTTTAAAGAATTCCGGTAGTTTACCGTAAAGATTTTCCAGAACTTCTTCGGCAGAGATAGGCTTACCATCCACATTATAAAACATCGTGGCAATCATATGCTGGATTTCCCGTTCTTTTCCATCACGTAACTTAATTTTTATTTTTTTCTTTTTTCTTCTGTTTCCGCAACCTTTTCTGCCTCATAGGGATTTTCAGGTTCAGAAACCTTTTCTTGAAGTGCTTCCGGTTCCAACGGCTCGCCATCCCATTCGGGGTCGGAAAAATGTTTATAGGCATCCACAAAATCATAAATGGTGAAATAATCTTTGCCTTCAAACAAACGGGTGCCGCGACCAACAATCTGCTTGAATTCAATCATTGTATTTATAGGGCGCAACAATACAATATTGCGGATATTGCGGGCATCAACGCCGGTGGATAATTTTTGTGACGTGGTTAAAACAGTTGGAATGGTTTTTTCATTATCCTGAAATTCCCTTAAATGCTGCTCGCCAAGCGCGCCGTCATTGGCGGTTACCCGCTGACAATAACTGGGGTCGGTACTTTCTTTAAGCTGATTCACTAAATCCCGGATAGCCAAGGCGTGGCCCTGCGTAGCGCAAAAGATAATGGACTTTTCTTCCTGATTAATTTCATCCAATACAATTTGAACACGCTTTTTCTCACGGGCTTTTATTTCAATGATGCGGTTGAAATCCGTTTCCACATAAATCTTGCCTTCTTCCACCTCGCCTTCGATAACCGTATCATCCGCTGTGTACACATATTCATCAATGGTCGTTTGAATACGCTTCACCCGGAACGGGGTTAAAAATCCATCATTAATACCATCTTTTAAGGAATAGATATAGACCGGTTCGCCGAAATAATTATAGGTATCGATATTGTGGGTGCGTTTGGGCGTGGCAGTTAAACCAAGCTGGACTGCAGGTGAAAAGTAATCCATTATATCACGCCAGTTGCTTTCATCATTTGCGCCGCCTCGATGACATTCGTCGATGATGATAAAATCAAAATAATCTACGGGGTACTGGCCAAAGTACCCCTCGACAAGCGTTCGACTGAGCTCAGCCGAAGGCTCGGGGGCCTTTGTGCTTTTTGATAATTGCTTTAGTCGAATTATGTCATTTTTAATCAGAGCTATTTTCTTTGCTCTACTCCATCGTTGAATTTGTTTCTCTCTATAAAAAGCTTGGTCAATTCTTGCAAAAGTTTCATAGTAAACCAATCTTATAGGCAAGTTTTTTCTTGTATATTCGGCCCCTTTTCCAGTTTTATGCTGCTCTAATCTACGATTTAAATCTTTTGTACTACCAGTATAAAAACTCCCATCAGAACATTGCAAAATATACATATAACCTTTTGCGTTTTCTATTTGAGTTACTTCCTTAAACTCATCTTCATTTTGAGCGGTGGGTGAGCCTGTCGAACCCCCGCTCATAAAGGTTTGGAAAATAGTAAAACAGATGCTGCCGTTGGTGGGCACACGGCCATTGTTGCGAATTTCAGCGGGATTGATACGCACCAGGGCATCTTCCGGGAAAGCATTGAAAGCGTTAAACGCCTGGTCTGCTAAAATATTGCGGTCGGCCAAAAACAATATTCTTGGACGTCTTGCAAAATATTCGGTGACTGAGCTTGTCGAAGTCAAATTCCAGCGGGAATAGAATAATTTCCAGGCGATTTGAAAAGCGATAAAAGTTTTACCGGTACCGGTGGCCAGGGTTAACAGGATGCGCTCATTGCCATCGGCGATGGACCACAAGGCTTGTTGACAGCGATTTCCTGATAAAAACGCAGCGGTTTACTGCCGCCGATATCTTCGAAAGGGATGGCATTAAAGGCATCGCGCCAGTCATTTTGTTCGGCAAAAATGCGCTGCCATAATTCAGCGGGCGTGGGGAAGCAGGCCACATCTTTCTCTGCACCCGTGCTCATATTGATTTCATAAATTTCGTTGCCGTTGCTGGAATAGGCAAACGGGATATGCAGTTTATCCGCATAATTTTTGGACTGGGCCACGCCTTCGCCAACGGGCAGTTCATCGCTTTTGGCTTCCACTACGGCCAGCTTCTGATTTTTATAAGTGAGCACATAATCGGCCTGCAACGGTTTAGCGCGTTTGCCGCCTGTTTGAATTTTACCAATGGTGAAGTAAAACTCGCGCAATATTTTGGTATCTTCGATTTCGCCCCAGCCGCTGTCTTTTAATTTGGGGTCGATGAGTTCGGCTCTGGTTTCCGCTTCGTTCATAATTATTTTTCCAGTTTCGGTTTATCGCCTTTATCCAGATAATTTTGTTTCGTTACAACGCTTCTGTCTAATTCCTTTTCCGTTTCTTTGCGGGCTGCACCGGCAACCTTTCCCCCGCGCCGGGCAACATTTTTATTTTTATCAAAGGTTTCCGGCTTTTCTTTTTGAGATATTTCCGTTGTGACGCGTTCGCCCAACATCGTGAAAATCAGTTCTAAATCGTCCATGTGATCACGTAAATTGGCTTTTGATTTTTCAGGCAGATTCTTATACTTTTTATATTCACTCGGCGTCATTCCAAAGGTCGCTTTGGAAATTTCGGCTGTTAAAATAGCGAAATCTTTTTGTTCAACGATGCCGCGTTCCTGCCATTCGTCGGTCAGGTTTTGCCGGATAGCGATGCCCCTTAACCTTTTATCAATCCAGTCCTGCGGATAGCCTTTTTGTTCATAGATTTCTTTCTTCCGCTGCTGGGCAAGTTCGGGGTTTTCTATCTCTTCAATTCTTTCATACCCAACTTTAGCAAGCCATCTCTTGAATGGTTCCGCTTTGGGTGATGGAATAGATTGAATGATGCGCAGGACACCTTCAGTATTAGAGCAATCTGTAGTTCTCATTTTGCCGTCCGGCGATTCCATTTTCAACTGTCGACAAACTGTCGACGGTTCAAATCCATCTTCTTCTTTAACACGGATTTTCATTCTATACCAATAGTCGCGGGGATTTGTTGAATCTGTTAATACGGCGACAACATCCACCACCGAGTAATACCATTCGTCTTCGTGCCAAATCCGGCGGATTTTTTTACTCTGGAAAACGACCAGTTTGTTTTGCTTTTCAGTCATAATTTTTCCTTACCAATTTCAACTGTACCCAAAATGGGGACAATTGGATTTTTATAAATTCCCGCTGTTTTACTTTGCCCCAATATTGCCTTGGCGTAGG
>JAUXGF010000090.1 GCA_030622395.1 Calditrichaceae bacterium | reverse complement strand
TAAATTGGTGGGCTATTTTCAATCGTCCCTAGGCACAGCCTCCCTGCGGGACGGGACTATATTCCAGCCACATTTTTAAATAACTTATATACTAAACAATTTGTTTGCTCCTTAGGTTGACGCCTATGCGATTAGTCGGGATAACCATTTCGTTTTTTAAATTCCGCATTCGGGGCCTTTCAGTTATACCGATACCGAAGCCAAGTGTTTTTTATAAACTACTTTTATTTCGGTATAATTTTTTAATGATCTCTCTTAGTGATTGTAAACGATCATTAACTGCAATCCTTTTCCGGCATAGAGATTATCTCCGGGCTGGTTTTGATAAATTTGAAATTGATCGGGATTCCAGAATCCCATAAAATAGAAACTCAAATTATCATAACTGCGCCGCCAGTTAATGAAACGATACCAATTTTCATTTTCCCAATCGTAATAAACCGTTGCAGTCAGATTATCGAGCAGGCTAACCGGATAAGCCAACGAAACGGCATTGAGTGATACTCTTTCTCCGGAGCTAAAAGCCTTATCAGAAGTCTGTAAAGTGAAAGATTCTCCAACCGCATTGAGCCCATTTCCGAGATCGAAGGTATAGTCAACGCCAAGATTCATGAGTCTCTGATATTTTAATTGATCGTAATCTAATTCCCTGTGGATAATAACGCCTTCAAACCAAACGCCGACGCCGACATCCCACTTACCGTCCAGCCCGATACGATTTTCGGGAAGGTTAGTTTTTGACGATAGACCCTGTGGAATCGGACTGTTCCGCAAATCAATCTGCCGGTGATGATAAGTGACCGCTATTTCGCCGGTGAATAGGGGAACCTGCGCGCGTCCGCCGTATTCCGGCTTATATTTATCAGAAGCGAATATTTCCCATCCTCTGATTTCATCGTTACCATACAATCCCCACAGCCAGATATTGGCATTATTTAGAAAATAGTAGCGCCCGAGGATACCATACACACCATCGGTAAGTTGAAGCGGATCACGCGGATCGATACTATCAAACCACATGAGCGGACGCAGAAGCATGGCTGAACCAAAATTGATTTTTTGCAGACCGATACGAACCTCATATTGTGATGATGAAAAACGCAGCCACATTCGGTACGGTTTAATATCGCCGGAAGTTTCAATACTATCCAAAGAATGGAACAAGCCGGAGCCATAACTATTAAAAGATAACTCCGCATCGATCAGGTAGTCCTGATTAATATGTTTTCCCATGGAAAATACCGGAATGTATCGAATCCCAACCTGGGTTGATTTTTCCGGATTAGAAGTCGCCCAGGCGGACGCCTGACCTTGTAATTCAAAGTCAGCGCTAATGGCATTGCTAAAAATGATGAAGATAAAAAAAACGCTAATTGAAAACGATTGTATCATTAAATTGATTATCCTGCCTGTGCCAAGTATTTCTTTTTTCTTTGGATGCAGCCATACCATCCGGCATTTTCCTTTAGCTTTTGTCTTTTTATTAAGAGATATACCGATCTGCAATTGATTTGCAATAATGAGTATCGGTATAACTGTCAAGACGAAATGGTTAAACCGCCCCGATTTTCGGGATTTTGCTTGCATGCCGTTACATCGGTACGCGTCACTCAACAAACCATTTCTGTTCCAGTATAGAAACATCATTCATCTCCTGACTGCGGTCTGGGTAAGATACCGTAATAGATAAAATTATTGATCTCCATTATGAAATCTATATAAGCCGGGTAACTATTTACCAGTTGTTCATCATCTATCAATTCTTTTAATTTTCCGATTACCGCAATAAAAAAATCAGGGCGCATTTCGGGACGGACTTCGCCTTTTTCCTGCCCTTCTTTAATAAAATCAATAAAACGCTTGATCCCTTCTTGATACAACGCTTCATAAAATTCCTGCATTTCGGGAGCAGAGTTAAAATAATCTTTGGCAAAGTCATAACTGATTTTTGAAACGCTTTCCTCTTTCAGTTTAAGCATAAGGCGGATTTTCTCAGTAAAGGGAATATCCATAGCTTTAATTTCGTCAAATTTGGCGTATCCATCATCATACCAGTAATTCCATAAATATTTAACCAGCTCGTTTTTATTTTTGAAATATTTATAGAAGGTCATTTTGCTGACATTTGCCGTCTGGCAGATTTCTTCAATTGTGATGCGCTTAATACCAAAACGCTGGAAGAGGTCTTCCGCGGTATTTAATATCTGCTCTTTCTTTTTGGGAATTTTAATTTCTTTTGTTTGCGACATACTTTACTATCTCCACTGCATTATACGAATATAAACTAATTAACCGATAATCGTACAGAAGATACAAAACCATATACGCCATGTCAAGAATAAAGTTACGAAAATATGTAAGTATTACTTGATTCGTATAATAATTTGATTAATGTAAGCAGGAAGAAAGAGGGAATTGAGATATAGCATGAAGACTATAGTACCGCCCGCCAGCAGGCGGGGGCATGGAACAAATTGATTAATGATAAAAATGAATATCCAACAAGTTGAAAATCCCGATTTATCGGGGGAACAAGGAATTATGAATTATGAAGTAAAAAACTTCAAAAATCATCCCGAAATTTCGGGATTAATCCTTGTTCGTTATTCTCTTTATTTACGAAAAAACCAAACACAAAACTGTACGCGGATCATTGGCTTCATCCTGATTAATATCGGGATATTGTTTTACCGGATAATCCAATCCGGATCGGGCTCATCAAAAGTTTTTCTTTGGGGATTTTCCAGTAATGTAAATGTTGTTGACTGGATTAATGTTTTAGTTATGTGGGACATTCCCGAGTCCGTCGGGATTACGCATGGGAATCATCCCGATTCATCGGGGCTGGATAATAACGTCGACTTTCATCCCTTCTCAGAGAATCACAACGATCTGGATTTATCTTGACATGATGATTGGGTTGTTATATGCGCTTTTATTTTACCACTTATTCTATTTCATTAAGTTTGACATAAACGCTTTTCATCATTAGTTCTTTTACCAAACTACCAAAGGCTTTGTTTTCCAAAATCTTTTCAAAGATATCCTGATTCTGGTCCATCCGGTCGATGAGTTTGTTTAAAAACTTATCTTCAAAAGCGAACTTGAAAGTATCGAGTTTATTTACTTTTGCTTGTGTTTGCAGCGTTTCATCTTTGATGAGTTCTTCTTCAATTTGAATAAAGAACAAGCGGTCTGCTTCTTCAAACTCTGTTCCAAAACGTTCGTTTAATTGTTCAATAATCTCAGAAAGCGGCGCCTTTTCTTCTTTGGCTCTTTTAATGCCCGCTTCTGTAAGACCGTCAAGTTCGCCATCTTCGCCTTTGATTAAATCAATGGAACCTTCCTTGATTTTCTGCAGGCGGTAATATTCCATTACGACTTCATCATCAAAATGTAATTGATCTGACAAAATCCGTTTCGGAAGTTTGGTTTGTAACAGCTTGGCGTAAGCATAGAATTTTTCAAATTCCGGTTCTTTGAAGGGCATTATCTGAGCCATAAAAGCATATAAATTTGTCCAGGTGCGCAGGCTCTTTTTGAATTCTTCCTTTTCATCTTCAGTTTCAAGAGCTTTATATCTTTCAACAGCAGGGTCAATAAAGGCGTAAAGTTTGGCCTGGTCTTTGGCAGACATTTTACCGGATGGTTGAAAATAAATATTTGAGAACAAGTAAATTTCATTTTGCCAGTAGATTTGCCATTCGTCTAATTTGGCTTTTAAATCATACAAATGATTTGGTTCGGGTTCTTCGATAACAATTGTTTTTTCATAGTAGGGCTGAAAAGATTCAAATATAGTATCACGGTCGTTAACAAAATCCAAAACAAACGTGTCTTCTTTTCCCGTCGCGGTGCGGTTTAATCTTGATAAGGTTTGAACTGCCTTAACACCGGAAAGTTTTTTATCCACATACATTGTATGCAACATCGGCTGGTCGAATCCTGTTTGATATTTATCGGCAACGATTAAAATTCTGTATTCACCTTTATTGAAAATTCCTGGCAACTCTTTCTCGCCGTAGCCCGTTAGCTGCGGCTCGGAAACACCATCGGGATAATTATCGTCCACAACGCTGCCGGAAAAAGCAACGAGTATCTTTATCTCTTTTTCATAACCATTTTCTTTTATGTAGCGGTTAAATTCTTCAAAATAGCGTTTGGCTAATTTGCGGGAACTGGTAACAACCATCGCTTTGGCGCGACCGCCAATTTTTTTGGCTACAACCTGCCGGAAATGTTCAATAATTATTTCCGTTTTCTGAGCCAGATTATGGGGATGGAAATTCACAAAATGGCCTATAGCCCTGGCCGCTTTTTTCTTATTTAACTGAGGGTCGTCTTCTATGGCTTTTGATAGTTTTAAATAAAGTTCATAGGTTATGTAATTCTGAAGGACGTCCAAAATAAAACCTTCTTCGATTGCCTGACGCATAGAATATAAATGAAAAGGCTTTGGTTTGCCGTCCGTTCCCTTATAACTAAAGACTGCAAGTGTTTTATATTTTGGCGTTGCGGTGAAAGCGAAAAAAGACAGATTGGATTGCTGACCGCGTGCCGCCGATGACTTTTCCACCTGTTGGCGGATAAAATCTTCTGCCGTGTAATCTTCATCTTCACCATTTTCAGCCGGCTCATCGTAAGCCAGCACTTCTTTCATTTTTTTGCTGGCTTCGCCGCCCTGCGAACTATGCGCTTCATCGATGATAACGGCATATTTTCTATCTGGTAATTCAATTCCATTTTTAACAACAACTGGAAATTTTTGTAAGGTGGTGATGATGATATGCGAACTCTGTTTGAGCGCCTGAGCAAGCTGAGCGCTGTCTTTATCAATTCTATGCACCACGCCGGTTTTGTGCTCAAACTGGTAAATGGTGTTTTGCAGCTGCTGGTCTAAAACCAGACGGTCGGTTACCACAATCACGCTGTCAAAAATCCGCTCATCAAATTTATTATGCATGCTTGAAAGACGGTAAGCCAGCCAGGCGATGGAATTACTTTTACCGGAACCGGCAGAATGCTGCACCAGATAATTTTTGCCCGCGCCAAACTCACGGGCGTCTGTGGTAATCTTGCGAACCGAATCTAATTGATGGTATCGGGGGAAAATCATTTTTTCTTTTTTGAACGTTTTGCCGTCGATTTCGATTTCATCAATCTGCAAATGAATAAAACGATGAATGATATCCAACCAACTGTCTTTAACTAAAACTTCCCGCCAAAGGTAATCGGATTTATAGCCATCGGGATTGGGCGGATTGCCTTTGCCGTTTTGATATCCCTTATTAAAAGGAAGCCAGTGGGTTTCTTTGCCGGATATTTTAGTGGTCATAAATACTTCATCGGGGTCAACGGCAAAATGAACCAGTGTCCGTTTCTTGAAAGTAAAAAGTAATTCCCGATTATCTCGAGTACTGGCATATTGTTTTTTAGCATTATGCGCGGTTTGGCCAGTAAAATGGTTTTTAAGTTCCAACGTTGCAATGGGAATGCCGTTTAAAGAAAGAACCAAATCAACCGAATTTTTATTTTTAGCGCTGTAATAAACCTGGCGCACCACTTTCAATTGATTCAAGGCATAGAGTCTTTCGGTTTCGGGATTCAGCCTGGATTCCGGTTTAAAGAAGGCCAGTTTAAAACGCACGCCGTAATCAATAAAACCGTTGCGTAAAACATCAAGACTGCCGCGCAAATCCATTTCTTTATAAATGCGTTGAATGATACGGTTATCCACATCGCCGCCGTGAATGGATGAAATCTTTTGCCAGTTCTTTGGCTGTGTGTTTTGCAGGAAGGCTAACACTTCATATTTAAACAATCCCAGTTCAGGACTGTAATCCGGGGCGTTGCCTTCCGTGTATCCGCCGTTTTCTACCAATGATTGAACAATGGCTGTTTCAAAGGTGTTTTCTGTTGTAATTTTCATAAGTTAAAATTTCTTGTAATATTTAAATAAAGCAATATTATAAAACTACTCGCTTCTCAATATTGAATCAGCAGTACTCGGTAAGTTCTTAATTTTTTCAATTAATACCTGAGCCCAATTTGGAACTTGTTCTTTTGAAGTAATTATTTCCTTTACTTGTTTATATAGTTTTAATCCTTTCTGGGAAGTTTCAAAACCAAGGTTTCTTTCAAGATAAAATTCAAATCCAAGATAAAAATCGTGAACTGTGTTTTCTGGATAATCATTTGAATTTTCAAATAAGGATAGAATGGTTTTATTTTTTGCAATGTTTTCATCTTTATCTTGTGTATCATCGAGATGCATATCACCATCAAAAATTATATAGCAAGGAATTCCAAATTCACTATAAAGACGGTAAAAGCGGTCAATTTCATTTTTTCCGCCACACCTTACAATAGATATGCATTCTCTGATATAATCAAATTCTAAAAGTGCAAACAGATGCGGAAGAACTAATGCTTCAGATTCACCTTCGACTAAAATAACTTTTCTGGCAAAAAAAGCTTCATTAGCTTTTTGAGTGTCGCCTGTATTCTCATAAGCATTTTTATAGTGCAGCATTAATTCCGGCGCTGTTGTTGTAATATTTTTTCTTAAAGATAAATCAATTATAAATTTTTCCGGTTGAGCATAATTTAAATAGGTACCGCGCTCTCTATTCTTGCGAACAAGAAAAATTTCATTAAAACGCCCGGTATTTATAAAATCCGGCGAATGAGTAGTGATAAATATCTGTGTACCATTGGCGCTTAATTCTTCAAGGATATTATAAAAATTTCTTTGCGCTTGCGGATGCAAAAACAATTCAGGTTCATCAATAAAGATTGGTGTATTATTTTTCAATTTCAAATTTGCATAGGCTTTTAATACAGCAATGGATAATGATGCCTGCACGCCCATTCCTAAATTTGATGCCTGAAATTCTAAATCAATATCCGGTTCTTTAATCAATAATTGAAGAGTTCTATAGAAATTCCAGGGGTCGTACAGATTCAAATCAACAATGAATTCATTTTCTTCTTTGTTTAGTTGTTTAGCGCTTTCAACTTTGAGAGTTTCAATGAACTCTTTCATTATATCATTGTCGTCTTCATCTTTGACATTAAATAAGAATTCATTTTTAATTCCAATTAGCTTTTCTTTAAATAAATCAGCTTTGCTAATTTCTACGCCATCCTGCTCTATTATTTCTTCTTTAAACCTTTTATTTATCTCTAACAATAAGCGTCCTAATAATGACCACCTATTAGAAGGAAGATAATCAAGTATTTTTCTATCAATGCCAAGATAGGCTGATGCATAATCTTGCCTTATTTCGTCATTAACATAATTACCACTGCAATTTAAACCTTTTTTAATGTGACCGTAAGGGTCTTCCCATTCTTCAGCTAATTCCAGATAAGGACTGTTATCATAATCCAATTTTATTTTAATTATGTTGTCGGGTTTTCCCAAATAATGGTCTTGTTCCTGAGTAGCATTAAACGAAGGATAAGTTGGGCCTAATAGCCAATTCATTGCATCGAAGATATTACTTTTACCAACACTATTTTCACCGATAAAAACATTAATGGCCGGATTTGGTTCAAACTCAAGTCTTGATATACTTTTATAATTGCGGATGAATACTTTTGTGATTCGCATATTTAATTGCTTACCTTTATTTTTCCCGTCACCGCTTCGCTAATTAAAGCCGTGCGGTATTCTTTTAACAAGTCGATTAATTTTTTGGTTTTGGCGACTTTGGCGTCGATGCGCTCTCTATCTTTTTCGATGTGGGCAACGATGGCGGTTTGTTCTTCTTTATTCGGCAATGGTAGAATTATTTCTCTCAAATTTGAGCTATAAATATGAACGATAATTTGTCCTTTTGCCATACTTGCTTTTTGATAAATACTCGCGTTGTTATTTAGAGAATAGCTCAAAAACAAACTGTCACATAAATTTTGTTTGAAAATAATAACATCACCACCAGCATAGACAGTTTCGTTCCCCAAATAAGTTATGCATTTTCCTATATCTTCTTTAGTTTCACCGGAACCGGTAAAAAGCAAATCACCCATTTCAATTGGAACAGATGATTCTTTTGTTTCTTCATCAATATGATTTATGATAACTTCAGTTTTAATATTATATTTTGTGTAGATATCACCGTATAAGATTGCAGGATAACCATTATCTTTTAAATCTGAACGAGAAATACCTTTTCCTTTTGAAAAAGACCCTAATGATGCAATTCTTTTCACTTTCCAATGTTCTGGAATATCGCCCAGCCACTCGATGCCGCTGTCTTTCATCGGCGTGTTAGGATTCAGCCCTTTGGTTACCGCCTGGTTGATGACGGCGGATTTTTCTTCTTCGTAGAGTGTGAGCAGTTGTTCCTTTTTGGCAGTCAGGTTGTCAATCTCGGCAGTTTTGCGGTCTAAGTAATTGGCAATGGCGGTTTGTTCTGATTTTGGAATAGATACTAAGCTAATTGCACTTAATTGGTCTTGTGTCAGTTTATCTCTCGTGCTACCGGAAATATATTCTCTATAGTCTACACAATTGAACTGATGTGTAATAATTTTGGGGTTGTTGCCATTTATTATTTGAAGAATATGCGCGTGATTATTTACCCAAAATTTACCTGTAACAAAAAAAGCAACATTCCTATTTTC
>JAUXGF010000404.1 GCA_030622395.1 Calditrichaceae bacterium | reverse complement strand
TTCCCCTTCCCTATTTGTATTAGGGAAGGGTTACCCCGAAGTATCGGGATGCAAGCAGGGATGGGTAAAAAAAAACACAAAACTTTTCCCGATTTCGGGACACATTCGTGCATACTTTGTTGAGGGCGGAAGCCCGTATGAGTTAATATGAAATTAAAATATTGCCGCTTGAAGATTTATAACCTGAATAATCTTTGTGACTTAGCCTGCCCGCCTGCAGGCGCGGCGCCTTTTCCCGAAAGGGATCCCTTCGGGAGTGGCACCTCGATTTTTCGGGAATGAATAATCCAGGATAATTGACGATTCAGTTTTTTTGAGGAAAACAAAGGTTTATAAAATTAACTTCCCATCTTCCATAAGTTTAATATCATCTATATAAACGGTGGCTTTTGTTACCACGCCGTCAATGTGTATGCCTACATCATGCGTGCCGCCCATGCTGATATTATTTCCAAACGCCACGTGGATAGTTCCCATCACCTTTTCATCTTCCAATATTTTTCCGGTGATTATGGCTTCATGATTAGTGCCGATACCTAATTCGGCGATATTCATTGCCGGTTTGCCAAAAGCATTTAGCTGTTCGAATAATTTATCCGCTTCATAGCTGCCTTCGAATTTTACAGCATAGCCGTCTTTAATAGTTACTTTTATGGGATCCGACTTAATCTTACCGATAATGGCGACGGCGGCGTCGATATACAACACGCCTTCGCTTTGTCCTTCTACCGGTGTAAGGAATGATTCGCCGCTGGGCAGGTTGCCGCCCTGACCCGGCTCAAGTATCAAACCAGTAGAAGAAATCGCTTTGATACCTTCGATCGGCATAGTCAAATCGGTGCCTAACGGCGTTGTAATTTTGGCGATTTTCCCCTTATCCAAAATTTCAGAGACTTTTAGAGTGCGCTCGGCGATTATATTATAATCGGCTTTTAAAGTGCGGGCCATTATATCTTCGGTAATACCGGGCATTGTGGCTACACGGGATCCGGCTTTGCAGGCATTGCGTTTAGCGTCCGTATGAGTAACTGATTTAGTGGTCGGACAAACTACTACGTCATATTTTAACATTAGATCAGCCACTGACGGTGGAGGTTCCTGCCCGTTGACCTCTGCCGGCGGCATCATAACAAGCAAAGATTCTTTTGCCAGATCCTTACCAACTGTATAAAGCGCCTTGCCTATGGGATATTTATTATCGTCTGTGATAATAAGCAGAGTTTCGCTTTTTTTCAATCCTAAGCAAATATCCAAAGCCGTTTTTGAAGATTGTAGTAATCCTTCCATTTAAATTTACTCCCTGATTTTTAATTTCATCATTATTCTTAATAAGATATATAAAATAGTAAATGCACTCCAACTGTTCAAGCTTATTATTTATAAAATCTCGGTTACGGGTGGAATATTGTAACAGACTTTAACCTTTCTCCCCTATAAACTGTAAAGTTACAACCCTATGGCGGGAGCGGTTATCAAAATCAATTAGAATGATTTGCTGCCAGGTCCCTAATACCAGTTTTCCGTCCAGTACGGGAACCGTGAACGAAGGTCCAATTAAAGTCGAACGTAAATGAGCATAGCCGTTGCCGTCATGCCAGGTATCGTCATGATGATAGCGTTCATTCATCGGGGCTATTTTTTCCATCAACTCCGGAAAGTCACGCAACAAACCCGGTTCGTATTCAATAGAGCTGATGGCGGCGGTTGAACCGTTAATAAAAACAAGAAGCTGCCCTTCTCTCAATTTATTCTTTTCTATAAACTCACGCACATCATCCGTAATATTAATAATATCATTAAATCCTTTTGAAGAAGTTTCCACCTTGCCTGTACAAACAATCATTTTCTTCATACTCCTTAATTTATAATTTGATTAGAATTATATTTAATTGAAAAAGATGCTGGTTACTGGATGCTGGATAAGAAAACTCAATCATCCCCTCATCCAGTAATCGGTAATCGGTATTCCCGCAAGAGCGGGATTTCCGCTCCGCTCCAACCAGCATCTTGCATCTTTTCACAAAGCGACCCCTATGGGGAATCTTCCATCCAGCATCCAGTAACCAGTAACCAGTATCCCTGCAAAAGTGGGATTTATGCTCCGCTCCAACCAGCATCCCCGCATCCAGCATCGTTTTAATTTAACTATTAAACGAAAAAAGGGAGCTTTAATTCTCCCTTTTTTTACAGTTACTTAAAATATTTTTTATGTTGATATAGTGATAAACATTTTTAATTTTATTTTAATCGCTAAACATTGAAGCGAAAATTATACCTAAAATCAACCAGATAGGAATGGAAATTAACAGAGCCCATATTATACCGTTTGCCGTTTTAAGTGAACGTGTTAATCCTTTCTTCTCTAAAGCGCGGTTTATTTTTAAACGGACTTCTTCAATATGGAACGGTTTGGTTAGATAATCATAGGCGCCTTTTTTAATAGTTTCTACAGCCGTTTCGATAGTAGGATGAGCGGTAATCATTAAAAATACAACGCGTCTGTCATTCATTTTAACTTTTTTGAGTAATTCAATGCCGTCCATTTCCGGCATGTATAAATCAGACAAGACAACATCAATATGATTATTCTTAAGAATTTCAAGGGCTTCTGCGCCGCTTGCCGCCGCATACGGTACATACTCTAAGCTTTGCAGTACATTTTTCAGCGTCTCTCTTACTTCTACTTCATCGTCAACAACAAGTATATGTTTTGTGTCACTCATAATATCTCCTTAAAATTAACCTTTATCAAACAATCGGTCAATTGGACATAAATGTTTAGTTTTTTTATGATTAAAAATACGGAAATATCCGCTGGTGTCAATATTAAATTTTACCGTTAAATTTTTTTAACTCTTTAATGTGTTCTCTATTAAAATTATTGATATTAATATAAGACTAAATAATTAGATTTTCACTAATTTTTTATATTTGGAGGGAGAAATACCTTTTCTTTTTTTAAAAGACCGGCTAAAGCTTGATAATTCGCTGTAACCTAAAATTTGTGAAATGATTTTTGTAGGCAGGTTTATTTTACTGAAAATAATACTCTCATAATAATCTAAAACATTCTGCATAAAAGTCCTGAATGACTGTCCTGTTTCACGTTTGAACTCCTGACTGAAATAACCTATGCTGATATTAAGATGGGATGCAATATTACGAATGTTACAATCACTGATATTAGAGCTTTCTATAAATTCCAACGCCTTTTTGATACGCGGGGATAGTGCGTTATAGTCGATTTGCAGTTGTTTATAAGGAATTACACGCCAATAATTTTTCTTAATATTCAATAATAAATCATACAAACTTTCCTGGCGGTTATCGCCAACGATAAGTTTAATATCGGGCATGATCCCTGAATTATCCAAGCCGGACAGCGTTAAGGAATGATTGTAGAAAATAATA
>JAUXGF010000020.1 GCA_030622395.1 Calditrichaceae bacterium | reverse complement strand
GGGAGGCTGTGCCCGGGGCGGCAACTCCGGTGGGGAGTGCAGAAGAATGGAATCCTAAAGAATTGGTATTTATTATTTGATATTTGTTATTTCCGGTTTATCCGGCTTAGGGGTAATAGAGAATAATTTGAGGATCTTCGATATTTTTAAATTCTTGATCAGCCGTTAAAAGTGGAATATTTAAAAACTTTGATGTTGCCGCAATTATGGAATCAGGTAATTTTAACGAGTTGTTTTCTCGCAGCTTGATAGTATAGTCTTTTATTTTTTTATTTATATCTATTATAACAACATCATCGAGGAAATCTTTTATTATCGCTTTTTCCGGGGTTGAAAGTTTTTTAAAACTTAATAATTATAATTCAGAGATGAATGAAAAATATATTTGAGTTTTATCGAGCAATTCCGCAATTTTCTCATCGCCTGCTAATAAATAAATGGCTATGTTGGTATCAATTATGTACCTATTTCCATTCATCTCTAAGCCGCTTTTGAATTTCTAAGGGATCTTCTTCAATTTTTAATTTACCGCAATATTTCCTTGAGTCTAATCCTTGTATTGTTAGCTGTTTAAGCTTTCTGGTATATGTTTGTTGGCGGTCTGCCTTTTTTATGGTTATTGTTTTCATAATTATACTTTATGATATATATTTTTTAGATTTCTTTAAAACATTTATAATAATATTTTCCGATATTTTATACGGTTTAGCTCTTCGTTTTGCATGACGTGATAATTTAATATCCACAATATTTTAGTCCGATAAGATATTTAATATTTTTTCCATAATTTACACCTCACACATTAAGAACATTATTTTTTTTTGGGGGGGGGATAGTCATTAAAAACTTAATAGATTTGAGAGCCAAGCTCAGCAGCCTCTTCCGGAGGTCAATCCGATAAACAGATTTTATTTGCTAAAATGTCGCTGATTTCAGTATGTCTGGGAATAGCGCTGCGTTTATTAAGCGCTGGATTGTGCCACCAAGAATGCCGACTTCCTTCTCTAAGCAACATGCACTTTTGAGACCTTAAATATTTAAGAAGTTTAGTAAGCTTCATACAGCTATTCGTTCTTCTGAAAAAGACGATCCCGCGGCAGATAAGGCGTCGAGTTTATTAAACTCTAACGCTTCTTTAAGTGTATCCTTTATGGTTTCTAACAATTTATCACGAGAAGATTCCTGGCAATTTATTCCAGGTAGTTCTTCTATCCATCCTATCCACCATTTACCGTCTTGTTTAATAACGGCTGTAAATTCTCTTTCCATATTTCCTCACATCATTTTCCATTTTTTATATTTTATTCTCATCATTTGGGGCTGCTTCTTACTTCTCTTTTATGCCGCTTCCATTTTAAACTCGATCTCGCCCGCTGCAATAGGATGCGCCAGGAAGGTTCCATTGTGATATGATTTCATAATTACATCAATCTTTTTAGAAATTTCCGCTTCATGATAAGATTCACCACAATTATCACAAATATATGTCGGTACATTATTAATGGAAATAACTTCATTCTTAATTTTAACTACAAAATCTGTTTTCCCTTTGTATAAATTCCCTTTGCAGAAATTGCATTTTTCAGGAATCATTTTATTCCCTTTCTCTACTCTTGCATGATTTGTAATGAAAAATTGATCAGCCGAAAAATAAGCCTTAGTTTTTAATAAATCAAAATTCATATTTATATTCTGCAGCTTGCAGTTGTCAAATTTGGTTATCTTGCTTCTTTATTTTTTAGAATTAAATGGATTAAAAACATTAATTTCTTTTACCTTATTAAAATCCTTATCATTCCGAGTTATTGATGGTATCAATGTTGTTTTCAATTATCATGGCGGCCAAAATAAAATTAAATATTTGTTGTTTTTTTACTTTATAATTTTTTAGTAGTGGTAATAGAATGTCAATAGTTTTTGGTGTAGGAAAAATAATTTGAATATTTGAATTTCTTAAGAAATTAACTACATCGTTTGCTTCTTGAATAGGGACAGGCTTTTCAACTCTTCTCGAATCAGTAATAATCGCATAAAACTCATAAAGATTTTTGATGCAGCTCAGAATCAATATTATATGCATACACAAGTATATTAGTATCGATCAGATATGTATTCATCATAGATATGTTCACGTTTTATGTTTTTGATTTCGCCTAATGATTTAACCGGAAAATCTTTTTTTTCCTGTTTTAAGTTCGTTAAAAAAGTAACCAGCACTTTAGCCTTCTGTATCTTGGGTTTTTTTTAAATTTTAATTGTCCATGGTCATATATTGCTTCATAAGTTTCCATAGTAAATATCCTTTGATAGATATAACAATTAGTTTTCCTTTTTTAAAGTTATAAAGTGAATTTTGTCCGTTTTTACATTTTCAATTAACATGAATTTTCTATGAAAATGGTTTAAGAGTTTCGTGTTCCCTGTGGTCAAATTCGCTTTCCTGAGAAATCTGTCCCTAAGGGATTAATCCCACATAGCCGCCGATTACATGCCGTGAAAAGATTAGAAAGGTTTTTAAAGTGTATGATAAATAATTAAATACAAAGAAATTTTATAACTGTAGTTCTTCTGCCCACCTTATCCACCATTTACCGTCTTGTTTAATAACGGCTGTAAATTCTCTTTCTATTGCATAACTTCTCTATTTATTAACAAGCCGACTAGATAAATATTTTTGCTTAAGCTTTATTTTTCAAAAACCAGTTATAAGTAGTATTAATACCTTCTTTTAAAGGAATTGAATATTTCCAACCAAGAGAATTTAATTTCGAAACGTCTAACAATTTGCGCGGCGTACCGTCGGGTTTACTGCTGTCAAATTTTAATTCTCCGTCATAACCAATTACACTTTTGATCAACAAGGCAAGGTCTTTTGTTGAAATATCCTCGCCCATACCGATATTTAAAAATTCATTTTCATTATAATTTTGCATTAAATAAAAGCAGGCGCCGGCAAGGTCGTCAACATGGATAAATTCACGTTTTGGCATTCCTGTGCCCCAAATCTCGACAAACGGCTTATTTTTCACTTTTGCTTCATGGAACTTACGAATCAGCGCCGGCAGCACATGTGATGTTTCCAAATTAAAATTATCATTTGGGCCGTATAAATTTGTGGGCATTACCGATATATAGTTTGTACTATATTGTAAATTGTATGATTGGCACATTTTAATGCCGGCAATCTTTGCAATTGCATAAGGTTCATTTGTAGGCTCTAACTCGCCTGTTAACAAATATTCTTCTTTCATAGGCTGCGGGGCGTGCTTAGGGTAAATACAGGAGCTGCCTAAAAATAAAAGTTTCTTAACGCCGGTTAAATAAGAACTATGGATAATATTATTCTGTATTTGCAGGTTTTCGTAAATAAACTGGGCGCGGTAAGTATTATTGGCAAGTATTCCTCCCACCTTTGCCGCCGCTAAAAAAACATATTCCGGCTTTTCTTTTTCAAAAAATTCTTTTGTTTCAGCCTGATCTGTTAAATCAAGCTCATCAATTGCTCGAAAAACAAAATTATTAAAACCTTCGTTTTTTAGTTTCCGAACAATAGCAGAACCAACCATGCCCACATGACCGGCAACGTATATTTTATTGTGTTTTTCCATATTAATCTTTATTTATATATCCTTTAATGCAGCATATTATAAGATTCTACGCTTAAAGTAAGCAGTATATCATACAAACTTTGATTCATTTTAGCGTTTTTATTATTCTGCAAATATAATTCCGCCAACAATTCTCTGAAACGAAGAATTTCTTTTAAACCGTTCTTCCACTTGGAATCTTCCACTGTTAAATCAATCAATTCAAAAGCTCTTTCATAACACTGATTTATCTCGAAATTTTGTTTTTTCTCAATCCAGTTTTTTGCACGGCTTAGTTCTGTGGCAATCATTAATATTTGCCGACCTTTTGAAAATGTCTGCCACCTCTCGGGTGTAAGATTTTTATGTAACTTTAGCGGATACATTTATCTTTGCAATAATTCTTTTATAATTTGTTTTATTTTTAATCTAATATCTTCATTTTGAACGATAATATTTCTATTGTCTTGCCCGGGTCTGATATTAATTAAAGCCGTATATTCGATAAAATCATCGCCGCTTCTTTGTGGATAAATATTAGCGCCCCACAAGTCTTTTTGATCTGATCCGTCATTCAGTAAAAGCTGTTCCAAATCGACGTGCATTTCCGCGTCAATTGCCATAATATGTTTTTTTATATCCACAACAATTTTCATTACTTCCGTAAATTCAGTCTCTTTCGATCTCCATAATTCATCCAGTGAAACGGTTTTATTTATTATCTTCATAATTAACTAATTTTAACTTTAAACGTTAAAATCCTCTTTGCTGCACTTTTTTCCAATCGGCAACAGCCATGATTTTTACTAACTCTTCAAATTTCACCTTCGGCTGCCAGCCTAATTTCTCTTTTGCTTTAGCTGCGTCTCCAATTAATAAATCAACTTCTGTCGGTCTGTAGTAGCCTTTACTTATTTCAATCCTGACTTTCCCCGTGTTCTTTTCAATTCCTTTTTCCTGATCCCCATCTCCCCGCCATTCTAATTCCATATCTAATTCCTTAAATACCAGTTCGGAAAATTTCCTTACAGTATGTGTTTCACCTGTGGCTAAAACAAAATCTTCAGCCTCTTTTTGTTGAAGAATTCGCCACATACCTTCCACATATTCCGGCGCATAGCCCCAGTCTCTTTTGGCGTTTAGATTACCTAACAGCAGTTTTTCCTGAATACCGTGTTTTATCCTTGCTGCAGCGCGCGTTATTTTACGCGACACAAATGTTTCGCCGCGCCTTGGGGATTCATGATTAAACAGGATTCCATTGCTGGCAAAAATATTATACGCCTCACGGTAATTAACAATTATCCAGTAAGCGTAAAGTTTTGCCACTCCGTAAGGGGATCGTGGATAGAAAGGCGTTTTTTCATTTTGTGGAACTTCCTGCACTTTACCGTAAAGCTCGCTGGTAGACGCCTGGTAAAATTTGGTTTTTATTCCGATCTCTTTAATAGCGTCTAAAAAACGAAGCGTACCGACTGCGTCTACTTCGGCAGTATATTCCGGCACTTCAAACGATACTTTTACATGGCTTTGCGCGCCTAAATTGTAAATTTCATCAGGGTGAATTTTTTCCATAAGCCTGTTAAGATTACTTGAATCCGTTAAATCGCCGTGATGAAGAAAAAAAGTTACATCGTGAATTTTAGGATCATTAAAAAGATGATCTATCCTGCCGGTATTAAATGAACTGCTCCGCCGGATAATGCCGTGCACTTCATAGCCTTTCTCTAAAAGCAGCTCGGCAAGATAAGAACCGTCCTGCCCTGTTATGCCTGTAATTAATGCTTTTTTATTCATAATTTGTTATTATTTTGTATTTTCTGTTTGTATTATTTATTTAATTTTTGAATTTTTTCAGAATTAAAGAATAAAAATCTTCCAAATCTTTTAAATTCTTATTTAAAATACTTTTTAATATTTTTATATCAATACGGCTATAATCGTGAACGGCAATATTTCTGAAACCGATCATATTTTTTAAACTTGTTCCCAGCTTTTCAGAAACAATATTCTTTTCCACCAAAATTTTTATTTGATTTATTTTTAACCTAAAAAAATATCCCGCCCAACTATGCTTTATGATCCCGTTTTCTATTTCAATGATAATTTTCTGAAATGATACTTTTTAATACTTTCCTGCATTCCACTTTTTAATCTTGCCATTACTTTAATCTTTTTCCCAATTCCTAATTCGTAATTCCAAATTCCCAGTTCCTAATTCCTACTTTTTACTTCCTCATCCTCATCCCAGTCTAAACATTTTAAAATACCGGGTTCAATTTCTTTATATTTCCAGCCGCTTTTAGGGCAAACCATAATTTCTTCATTATCCGTTTGATGCAGCCGCGCCCCATGACGGCTCATCCAACCGATGCGTTTCGCCGGCACTCCAGCCATCAGCGCATAAGTCGGTACATCTTTTACAATAACAGCTCCAGCGGCAATAAAAGCAAATCGTCCGATATTATTACCGCAAACAATAGTCGCATTTGCGCCGATAGATGCGCCGTATCCTACTAATGTCGTTGTATAAAATTTGCTGCCTTTTTGAGGAAATTCGCAGCGTGGTTCAATTATATTTGTGAAAACCATCGAGGGACCGCAAAATACATAATCCTCTAATTCCACACCTTCATAAATGGAGACATTATTTTGTATTTTGCAGTAGCCGCCTATTTTTACATTATTACCCACATTTACATTTTGCCCGAACACGCAATTTTTGCCGATTTTAACACCGCTCTGTATATGTGAGAAATGCCAGATTTTTGTGCCGCTGCCGATTGTTACATTATCATCGACATAAGAACTTTCATGGACAAAATACGGTTTATCATTCATTTTATTTTTTATCCTCAAAAACTATATTTAATTGTATAGTCCCGAATATCAGGGTGTTGCTCATAGTTAGCTCCCGCTCCACAGAGTCCCCGTGGGACAGGGGACGCTGTGCCGCGAATAACACCGATCTACACTGAATTTAAAGAGCTGAAAATTGGTTATTTGAATATTTATAATTTTGTTTGTTTATATTTGTATAATTCCGACATTCCTTAGGATAAGGCGTCCCGCACTGTACTAACCGTTAAGGACAGTGATTCGGGAGTGGTTAAAATTTTAATCTGTAACAGCCTGATATTCGGGCCTAAATATCAATTTAGAAATTTAGGCGTTATATGATATCCAACGCGGGATGCCTTTTGTTTCCATTTACGCTTTCCGCCGCGGCATGCCTGATTTTATAAGCTAACTCAATAGAAGGACGGACGTCTGCTAAGCCATAGCCTTTTCCCGCCAAAATATCTTGATAAACTATAGTATGTAAATCGGTAAAACCGCCGGAAAATTCGACTTCTTCATTATTAATTAAAATGGAACGATATGTAGAGCCGCCATTTTTGAGCGTCCGCTCCGGCAAATCATCTTTATCCAAAGATAAGAACCAGCGTACTTCCGCATTTTCTAATTCTAAGAATCCGCCCGCTTTTTTATTATCTGTATAATGAACTTCCGAATGCTGAACCTTTCCAAATATCCACATTAGCATATCAAAAAAATGAATGCCGATATTAGTGGCGATACCGCCGGATTTTTCTAACTGTCCTTTCCATGAGTAAAAGTACCATTTACCTCTCGATGTAATATAGGTTAGGTCAATCTTATATTTTTCTTTTTTGATTTGATTTTTGCCGTCAGCCTCCAGCGATGCGTTTACTTTTTTCTTTAATTTAATAATAGAAGGATGCACCCTAAGCTGCAAAATATTATAGATTTTATTATCGCTTTCCCGCTCGATCTCTTCCAATCCGTCCAAATTCCAGGGATTTAATACCAAAGGTTTTTCACAAATAGCGTGAGCGCCGACACGCAAAGCAAAACGGATATGGGCGTCATGCAGATAGTTAGGCGAACATATACTTACATAATCGATTTTATTTTGTTGATCCTTGCGACGCAGCATTTCCACATGTCGGTCAAAACGTTCAAATTCGGTGAAGAAATCAACGTCGTCAAAATAACGGTCTAAAACGCCAACGGAATCCGATATATCCGCAGCGGCAACCAACCTGTTGCCGGATTCTTTTATTGCGTTTATATGCCTGGGAGCGATATACCCTGCAGCGCCAATTAGTGCAAAATTTTTTGACATAGAAAACAATAATCCTTTATGTAAAATGTTATCAGTTGAGGTCAGTTGTCCAAAATCGAGACATCATAAATTGTGAATTGTTTTTTAATTGACTACGGATAACTATGAATGAATGACAACTAAGTTAAATACAGCTCCGCCCCGTCAATTACAATTTTTGTTAAACAAATCGCAGTACAGGACATTGCCGCAAAGTAAAATATTTATTCAAGAATATAATCGACTAAAATTCGTGGCTTATTAACAAATAATTAAGAAAAAACGAATCGGCGGTATATATTATTTCTTATAATGATATAAAGATTTTCAAATCCAATAAATATTTACAATTATTCTCAAAAAAATATTTTGGCATAATTTAATAAAAGTTTAATAACTATCAAGTCTAATTTTTTGTTTTTATTAAACTAATTAGGGTATTAACGAATAATATTTTTATTAAGAATAGATACTGGATTGAGCGAAGCGAAAATCCAACATTCCCGCAAAGGCGGGATTTCCGCTCCGATCCAACCAGCATCTTCCATCTTGCACATTATATCTTTTCGCGAAGCGACCCCTGGGGAATCTTATATCTTGCAACCAGCAACCAGCAATAATTAAACTATTATCTTCAAAAAGCCGAAAAACTTTTGAAAACGCCTGTTAAATTTCTTAAATTCATAAACTATCATAATAGGAGGATCTATGTCCGGACACTCCAAATGGCATTCGATTAAACACAAGAAGGCGAAAGTTGACGCCGCCAGAGGCAGAATTTTTACAAAAATTATTAAAGAATTAACAGTTGCAGCGCGTATCGGCGGCGGCGACCCGAATATGAATCCACGGTTACGCAGCGCGCTTTCGGCGGCGAAGGCAGCCAATATGCCGGCAAAGAATATTGATAATGCAATTAAAAAAGGAACAGGTGAATTACCGGGCGTTGTTTATGAAGACGTCACTTATGAAGGTTACGGCCCAGGAGGCGCCGCCATGTATATTGAAGCTGTTACCGATAATAAAAATCGCACAGTTGCCGATGTGAGACATATATTAAGCAAGTATGGCGGGAATTTAGGCGAGTCGGGAAGCGTTGCCTGGATGTTTGATAAAAAAGGATATATCACAATTCCAAACGATAAATATACAGAGGATGAATTGATGGAAATCGTTCTGGAATGCGGCGCTGAAGATATGAATAACGGCGAAGAGCTGTATGAAATATACACCGCTTATGAAGATTTTAATCAGGTTAGAGCAGAACTTGAAGCCAAAGATGTTATTATTGAAAACGCCGAAATAACAATGATCCCGCAAAATACAGTTAAATTAGAAGGTAAATCCGCTGAACAAATAATGAAATTGATAGATGTTTTAGACGATCATGACGACGTGCAGAATGTATTTGCAAATTTTGATATTGACGATCAGGAAATGGAGCGCATTTTTAGCTGAATAAATGATTAATAAAAAAATTATGGGAATTGATCCCGGTTTAAATATAACGGGATATGGTATAATAAAGATAGATGATAATGATAATCCACAGTTGTTGACTTACGGACATATAAAAACGAAAGCTAAGGAAAGCCTGGCAGATCGTTTGTATCTAATCTATCAAAGACTTAACGACGTCATCGTAGAAAATAAGCCTGATTTTATTGCCATAGAGAGTATTTTTTACGCGGAAAATATAAAGACCGCAATAGTAATGGGACATGCGCGCGGCGCGGCAATTGTTGCGGCAATGAATAACGCCGCCCAAGTTAAAGAATATTCCCCGCGTGAGATAAAACTATCGGTAGTAGGGAACGGCGCCGCTGCAAAATCGCAAGTTAAATATATGGTGCAAAATCTTTTAAAGATACGGCAGGATATTAATCCGGACGACGCTTCGGACGCCCTAGCTGCCGCTCTTTGTCATTGGCACAGGATGAAAAATCAAATAATCGCAAGCTAATTAGTGCCTGAACGAAAACTAACCAAAACTGTCATTTTCCCACGGGGACGCCTTGCGGCGCGAGCGGAGCGAGAAATCTATTGCTTCAGGCGATTTACTAAATTTATTTTACTATGTTTTAACATAGACTTTACGGCAATCAATATGTACGATTATATTCACGGTAAATTAGTTCAAAAAAAAGCCACGGAAGCGGTTATTGATGTACAGGGACTGGGGTATATTCTTAGAATAAGTCTGTCCACTTCGCAGAGTCTCCCCGCTGAAGGCGAAACGGTTACATTAAAAACGTACCTTCATGTTCGCGAAGATATTTTGCAATTGTATGGATTTGCCGGTGATGAAGAACGTGAAATATTTATTGGATTGCTTTCAATTTCCGGCATAGGACCTAAGTTAGCCCAGACTATACTTTCCGGTTTATCTCCTGAAAAAATTGTTTCAGCAATCCGTACTAACGATGAAAAGACTCTTTTTTCTATTTCCGGCGTTGGTAAAAAAACGGCGCAAAGGCTTATCGTTGAGTTGAAGGATAAGTTTAGCAAGTACAGCCTGGCAGGCAAAATAGAAGAGCCGCCCGGTGAAAGACATTTCGGGACTCTTGAAGATGAAGCAATTATGGCGCTTATTTCATTGGGCTATTCGCGTCAGCGAGCCGATAATGCAATCATTAAAATTCATAAAAAAGGGCAGCGCATTTTGACTGCCGAAGAGTTGATTAAAGAAGCGCTGCAGGTTATTTAAAAGATAAAATATGAACGAAATTGTAAGACCCGTTCGTCTTGAAGAAGATATTGATATTGAATTAAGTCTGCGTCCGCAAAAACTTTCAGAGTTTATCGGGCAGACAAAAGTAAAGGATAATATCGCTGTTTTTATTGAGGCTGCAAAACAACGGCTTGAAGCGTTGGATCATGTGCTGCTTTACGGACCGCCGGGATTAGGCAAAACAACTTTAGCTGTAATCCTTAGCAAAGAACTGAATGTTGATATAAAAAGCACATCAGGGCCTGTTTTAGAGCGCGCCGGTGATTTAGCCGGGCTATTGACCAATCTAAAAGAAAAAGATGTGTTATTTATTGATGAGATTCACCGGGTAAACAGTGTGGTGGAAGAATACCTCTATTCCGCCATGGAGGATTTCAACATATCTATTATTATAGATAAAGGACCGAGCGCGCGCTCAGTCCAATTGAATCTTGCGCCTTTTACGCTTGTCGGCGCTACTACACGAGCCGGCTTGCTCACTTCGCCGCTGCGGGCGCGTTTTGGAGTGGTGCTGCGTCTTAATTATTACGAGCCTGACGATTTGTTTTTAATCATAAAACGATCTGCAAAAATATTAAATATCGAAATTGAAGATGACGGCGCTATGGAGCTTGCACGCCGTTCGAGAGGCACGCCTCGTATCGCTAATCGTTTATTAAGAAGAACGCGTGATTTTGCACAGGTTATGGCTGATAATAAAATTACCCGCGAGGTATGCGATTTAGCTTTAAACCGTTTAGAAGTGGATGAAAAAGGGCTTGATGAAATGGATAAACGCATATTGCTGACTATTATTGAAAAATATGAAGGAGGCCCTGTCGGAATTAATACAATTTCCGCAGCCGTCGGCGAAGAAAGCGATACAATTGAAGAAGTTTATGAACCTTATTTAATACAGCAGGGTTTTATAAAACGGACGCCCAGGGGACGCGCCGTTACCGCCCTTGCTTATGAACATTTTAATATAAAATCAAAAAATTCAGCTCAAACCTCTCTTTTTTGAGCAAAAATAAAATGAGGAGTATATGATGAAATTATCAGAATTTAAATATGACGTCCCGGAAAGTTTGATTGCCCAATATCCGGTAGATATTCGGGATGAATCCAAGTTGATGGTTGTCGATACTAAAACAGGCGCTAACGACCACAAGATTTTTAAAAATATTATTGATTATTTTCAAGAAGGCGACGCGCTGGTTATAAATGAAACAAAAGTTTTTCCGGCGCGGCTGTTTGGGGTTAAAGAAAAAACCGACGCACAGGTTGAATTATTGTTATTACGCCAGTTAGGAAGCACGATGTGGGAAGTTCTTGTTAAACCTGCCCGAAAAGTACGCGTGGGGAATCGGGTTCAAATCACCGAATCGCTTGGCTGTGATGTAATTGATAATACAACTTCCGGCGGACGAGTTGTGCGCTTTGATCATAACGGCGAAGATTTTTTTGACTTGATTAATAAAGTAGGAAAGTCTCCTTTGCCCCCTTATATCAAACGCGAAGCCGATGAAAGAGACCGTGAAATGTATCAAACGGTTTATGCAAAAAAAGTAGGCGCTGTGGCGGCTCCGACAGCGGGTCTGCATTTTACGGAAAACCTGTTGGAAATGATCAAAGCAAAAGGAGTGAAAATAATTCCTATCGTGCTGCATGTAGGATTAGGCACATTCCGTCCCATACAAGTCGAGGATTTGTCAAGACATCAAATGGATTCCGAATATTTTGAAATTTCCCAGGAATCAGCGGATCAGATTAATGAAGTAAAACTCTCCGGGGGAAAGATCGTTGCGGTTGGAACTACATCTGTACGCACATTAGAAACTGTGGCTAACGCAGATAATCTTGTTAAAGCCGGCTCGGGCTGGACAGACAAATTTATTTATCCGCCTTATCAGTTTAAAATTATTGATTCATTGATAACAAATTTTCATCTTCCTGATTCGACTCTGTTTTTATTAACATGCGCGATTGCAGGTAAAGATAGAATGCTGGATGTTTACCGCGAAGCCGTCGATTTAAATTATCGTTTTTACAGTTATGGCGACGCTATGTTTATCTTGTAACTTTTTATTTTTATATAAATTTTATATGAAAGTTTTTCAACTCACCCCCTAAGTCCCCCTCTCTTTAAGAAATAGAGGGGGACTTGGATTCCCTTCCCTATTGTATTAGGGAAGGGCTACCCCGAAGTACAGGCTGTTGCAGATTGGGGCTAAAGCCCAAAAATTCGTAGTTGCACGTGATCCCCGAGCTAAAGCTCGGGGCAATT
>JAUXGF010000431.1 GCA_030622395.1 Calditrichaceae bacterium | reverse complement strand
TGCGTGCAACGCACAGGCAGGCCAACCAGTATCTATTTTAATAATACATTTCCCGACAATCAGGCTGTTGCAGAACACCCAAAATGTCATTTCGAACGGAGTGAGAAATCTTATAACGTCAATAAAAACAATAGATTTCTCGTTAAAAGATCCTCGGAATGACAGGAAAAACACTAGAGCAACACCCTGCAATTCGGGACTATACAACTAAATAAAACATACAAGCAAATGGCATACCATTATCATGGTTCGCGCTTAATGACGTATTATCCAGTAAATATTCTGTTGAGAACAATATATAATCCCGACATATAAACTACTGTCGTATATAAAAAAACTTTTTGTAATATTCTGTTAGGTCGGGATTTTGAAAAAATACTTTTTTAGAGTTGCGGTTATATTTATTTATAAAAATGTAAAATATTTTCTCATTACATTTAAGCTGCCCTAAATAAAAGCCTCCTGATTTTTAAGGCTGTTATAATTAATAAAATCCGTTTAAATTTTATTATTTACATTCATGTAATTTTAATATTTCTAAATTTAATACAATAGTCAGAAAATTCAATATATTAATTTCATTTTTTTTAATTTATTTTTAATTTCTACCGGTTTTAAAATTTATGATCCGTTGATAATACATTAAAATTATTAAACTTGTTGGAGATTACAATCATGAAACGCTTTAAAGTTTTTATTACGCGCAAAATCCCATCAGCGGGAATTGAACTATTGTATGAAAAAGGTTATGATGTAGATGTTCATGTAAAAGACAGTCCGCTTGATGAAAAGATTTTTATAAATAAAATCAAATATATCGACGCATTAATTCCTTTGTTATCGGATAAGATTGATAAAAGGCTTATTGATCAAGCTCCAAATTTAAAGGTGATTGCAAATTATGCGGCCGGTTATAATAATATTGACGTCAAATACGCGCGGTCTAAAAAAATAGAGGTTACAAATACGCCTGACGTTTTAACATCCGCTACGGCGGACCTGACCTGGGCGCTGATTCTTTCTCTATCCAAACGGGTAGTTGAAGGCGACCGCTTTTTGCGGGAGGGAAAATTTAAAGGATGGGCTCCGTTACTTATGCTTGGCGGCGACGTCACAGGGAAAACGCTGGGCATTATTGGCGCCGGACGAATTGGTCAGGCGGTGGCGCGGCGGGCAAAGGGTTTTGACATGACCGTTCTTTATGCTTCATCGGCGCGGATAGCCGCTTTTGAGGATGAAACAAATTCGACAATGATAAATTTGGAAGAACTGTTGAGCAGGTCTGATTATATTAGTATTCACTGCCCGCTTACGGAAGATACGCATCATTTAATTAATGCCGGAAATATAAATCAAATTAAACAGGGCGCTTATTTAATTAACACGGCGCGCGGTCCCGTTGTTGAAGAAAAAGCTTTAGCGGATGCGCTTGTTAAAGGACGACTTTCGGGCGCAGGATTGGATGTTTATGAATTTGAGCCACGGGTAACGAAAGAACTTTTAGCGTTAAAGAATGTTGTCTTGCTGCCCCATGTAGGAAGCGCCACTTTAGAGACGCGCAGCGAAATGGCGCGTATCGCCGCCCGCAATGTAATCGCCGTTTTAGAACATGGCAAGGCGCTTAATCCCGTTCCGTAAAAATGATATTTAAAATTCGGATGTTATTTCTAAAGGAATGGATAGGCGAAGAGTCCCAAACCCACCCCTAACCCCTCCCAAGGGGGGAATAAGCAATGCCCCTCTTGGGAGGGGTTAGGGGTGGGTTCTCATGCGTTGTTCAAATTTTCACTCAACTATCTTAAGCATTACAATTAACCAAACTAACTTCTTGAAAGTTTACGTTCTTTTTTTTAGATTAAACTTCCTATATTTAAAAATTTTTGATTTTACATAATAATAAGGATTGCTATGAATTATAATTCAATAGTATTGGTAAAACAGGTGCCTGATACAGCCAATATATCAGGGCAGGTAATGAAACCGGACGGTACGGTCAACCGGTCGAAGCTGCCTACAATTTTTAACCCGGAAGACAAAGTTGCTTTAGAGTTAGCGCTTCAACTACGGGATAGATTTGGCGGAAAGGTTACCGCTGTTACAATGGGGCCTCCGGCTGCTTCCGGGCTGCTGCGTGAATGTCTCTACATGGGGGTTGACAAAACATTTTTAATTAGCGATAGAAAATTTGCCGGCGCCGATACCCTGGCGACTTCTTATGTTTTAAGCGAAGTTATCAAGAAAATCGGGAATTATGATTTGATTTTTGCGGGCAGGCAGGCAATCGACGGCGATACGGCTCAGGTCGGTCCGCAAACCGCTGAAAAATTAGGACTTTCCCAAATTACTTACGCGGAAGAAATTATTGATTTACAAAATAAAAAAATCACTGTTAAAAGAAAAATAGACGGCGGTTATGAAGTTTTGGAAAGCTCACTGCCGACGCTTATTACGGTCATTAAAGACGCGGCTGTGCCGAGACCTTTTAAAGCTAAACGGGTAATGGCTTTTAAAAACGCCAAATCCGTTTTAGAATTACAAAAAATGACCGAGGAAAACCAGCTTCTTTATATTAATGATCTTAAAGAAGAATATATTTCAAAAAAATTATATATCCCTGTTATTACTATGAATGATTTAGAAGTTGATCCGGAACGCTGCGGATTAAACGGCTCGCCGACCAAAGTGCATAAAATTGATTCCGTTGTTTTAGGCGGAGGCGAACACGAAAACATTGAGCCTACTAAGAAAGGCATGGGCTTGCTTATTGATAAATTAATGGAAGATCGTATTTTTGGATAAAGGTATACTATGAAAAATAATATTAATGAAGTTTGGGTATTTATCGAACAGCGTTCAGGCAAAGCGGCTGACGTAAGTTTTGAACTTTTGTCTAAAGGCAAAAAATTAGCCGACAGTCTTAAAGGCATTTTAAAAGCCGTAGTTATCGGTCATAATATGAAAAACGCCGCCGAAGAAACATTTCGCTTTGGAGCAAAAGAAGTTCTGTTAATAGACCACCCCGAACTGGAAAACTATAACACCCTGCCCTACAGCCGGATTATGAGTGAATTGGTCGACAAATATCAACCGCGCATTGTTTTATTTGGAGCCTCTTTT
>JAUXGF010000198.1 GCA_030622395.1 Calditrichaceae bacterium | reverse complement strand
TGTCGATATCTGCTTTGAAAATATTCACTAAAATGTCTGTCGAAGTTTCATCATCTAAATAATTACTAAAATAGAGCTGATTATTTATAAAGATTGGTGCAAAACCTTCAATAGATTGAATTCTGTCAGTATGAACATTTAGTATTTTTAGTCTAAAATCTTCATCACTTAAAACTATCATTTCAGAAGAACTATTTGCAGTTATAAAATACGGCCTTTTTTTTAGACTTATTGTATATGTTGTGGAATCTGAAAATATTTTTAATTTATTACTCTCTTTATTCAAATATATAATTGATTTATCATTAATAAATAATGGTTTTAATCCTTGCTTGTGCTCAATACCTTTAATTTGGTTATTGTCAAAATCAACAAACATATTTTTGTTTTCGTAAAAGAATATTCCATTATCATTTCTGTATCCAATAAAATCTTGTCCTGAAAGATGATTGAACTCTAATATTAAAATAATTATTAAACCTAATATTTTTCCCATTTTTTCTCACCTTATATTTTTATTCATATTGCCTGATTATTATGGAAGCGGTCCATAAATTTTCCTTTTTGTAGTTGAACTATTTTTATACTTGTACCAATTTACATTCTTTTTTTGTGAGCCTTTCCATGAATAATTAACACCTTTTTTAGACCATCTTTTACCAGCACCAGTGTCCATTGCATTTGGTACTTTTCCGCCCCAAGATCCACTTGAAACCTTTTCGCCTGGAACAGCCATAACTACATGACCACTTTTACCATCTTTTCCTTTGCTTACACCTAAATTCATTTCACCTTCATTAGCACTATCTCCAACATCTTCTAAGTCAGTAGGTTCAAAATCATCGTCACTGGCAGCATGATCTGCAATTTCGTTTGCTGTTTTACCATTAAGTTCAGTACTTTCAGTAACTTCCTCAAATGCCAAACTAACGCCAATATTGCATTTAGCAGGCTGAGAACCCGTTGGATCACTTTTCTTTACTTTTGCGACAGCATTATCAGCTGCTTTTGTAAGTTTGGCAGCAGCAAGGCTATCCATTCCGGTAGGATCGATGAGACGTAATGGATTATTTCCAACATAATTATATGGCGTCAAATCTGGATAAGAACTAGCATGCGGATCAACGCTTAAAAAACGTCCAATCGCCGGGTCATAGTACCTTGCGCCGAAATAGGCTAAACAAGTATGACTATCACGTTCTTTACCGGTAAATCGATAATCAGTTCATTGCTGACACTGTTCATTTCATTGCCGACAAAATCCATTTCACCGTTGTCAAAGTCCATTCCATTGATGTAAATAGGCAAAAATCTATTGTAAGAATATAAAATTATTCCGGCAAATTGCAAATATGCATTTAATAATATTGACCAATCCTCACTCTTCTCTGAAATTTTAATCAAATAATATAATTATTCAGTATCATTTTCCCCTGTTTTAAAAATATCAAACAAATATTTACGCTTAAGTTTAATCTCTTTGTTATAAATTTTATTTGTTTTGGACGCTTCTTTAAATTTCCACTCCTCCGAATTGACTTCCAAAGCGGCGCTAAACTGCCATTGATGTTGGAAGGTTTTACCGCTAAGCCGCTCTAAAGCCTGGTATTGCCCGGCTGTAAATAATTTGCCGTCTATTTTTTGTTTCATTATAAATGGATCAATATAATACATTTCAACCCTGGCGGTTTCAACGACAATCGTTCTCTGTTCACTATTCAAATTGCTTTTTAATTTTAAATCCGATTCAAAACGTATGGCGTTACAATATTCCTTTCCTTTGAATTCAACTAAAACCTCGCCGGAAACATTCCTTTTATCTAAATAACTTAATACATCATCGGAAATGACGTAAGTAACCGGACGGTAGACTTCTTGGTTAAAAACATTCTGCAAAAAGAAAAGCGCGACAAAGGTAATAATTCCGGCAATTATCGGCGTAGTAACCCAGCCGCTGGCGATTTCTCCAAGCGCTTTATAGCGGATCCCTTTTCCGCCTTTAAGAATTCCGATACCGATCACAGCCCCGATCACAGCCTGCGAACTTGAGACCGGAACCAGGGGAATGGCGGGTAAACCATGATTAATAAGGAAACTTTCTAACATTTCAGATGAAAATAAAAAAAGAACGATTGCCTGGGAAAGAACAATCACCAAAGCGGCTGTAGGAGAAATTTTCATTAAACTGCCGCCTACAGTATCCATTACTTTATAAGAATAGGTAAGGACGCCGAATCCGATTGCCACTCCGCCTAATAAAAATAATATTTGCGTGCCGGATAGGCTGAATAAACCATAAAAACTTAATCCTTCAAGCGGAGATACCGGAACAAATACCCCCATTACATTGGCAATATTATTAGCGCCAAGACTGTATGAACCAAACGCCCCGACTAAAATTAAACCGACCCGCGTACGTATATCAACTCTTAATAAATGAATTTTTGAATGATTTAAATAAAATTTAACTGTGCTGAATATAATTATGGCGATAACAGCAGACAACACGGGGCATAAAACCCAGGTCATTACGATCTTTGTTAAAGAATTATAATCGGTTAAAGAACCGGAAAATAGATTCCAGCCAATAATAGCGCCCACTATTGCTTGAGATGTGGAAACAGGCAATTTTAGTTTTGTCATCCAGAAAACTGTAAAAGCCGCAGAGAAAGCCACCATAAAGGAACCGGCAATAGCGTTAACCGCGCCTAACTTCCCCAAGGTATGAGTAGCTCCGCTCCCGCTGATAACAGCGCCAAGGATAATAAAAATGCTGGCAATAATAGCTGCGGTTTTAAAGCGCACCATTTTACTGCCCACTGCCGTGCCAAAAACATTAGCGGCGTCATTAGCGCCTAAAGACCAGCCCAAAAACAATCCACTGGAAAGAAATATAAAAATCATTCCTGTGCCTCTCCCGGTTAGATAGTGCGCTTAATTGTATAAATCCCTAAGCGATCCGCAACGTCTTCCGCACAGTCTGCCAGACGGTCGATATGTGTCGCAAAATAAGTTAAATGGATTTTTTGACTTAAATCAAGATCATCCATTTGAAACACACGACGCTTTAAATGATTGCCGATTTTATCTGCTTCTTTTTCGTAAAAATAGACTTTATGCAAATGGTCTTTTACGGCGTTTACGTCCTTGAAGAAAGCGCGTGCCGCCAGCACAATCGCCTCTGAAGCCTGCACCGCCATTTCGGTTAATTCGTTATATTCTTTGTTAAACTCTGGCGGAATATATGGACATTCTATTGAAAAATGAGTTAATGTTTCTTTTGCCGTATTGATAACATCATCTATAGTCTCCAATATACCAAGCACATCGCCGCGATGCTCCGGGATTAAAGAATGACTATAAAGGTTGTTTTCGATATCATGACGTAAATTATCAGCCTTTGCCTCAAGCTTGCCGATTGTTTCTATCCGCTGATTAAAGATATCTTTGTCCGGCGTCAGATAGTTTTTTATGCCCTCTTTAAAAATCAACGCCCCCTGACTAACCGCGTCTAAATACTCGTCGATTTGACTTTCGAGCATTTTTGTCGTTTTAAATAATATTGCCATAATATTGCCCTCTACTAAAAGTAATCCACCACTTTACAGCTCCAACTCTTCTCCATTCCATCAATTCAATAATTCAACAATTCATTAATTCAATTCTTCCATTTCCCCATTCTTCCACTCTTCCATTCTTCCCATTACTCCATCACTCCAACACTCCATTACTCCAATCTTCCCCAATTCTTTTAATTGCGGCATAACCGCCAAATTCATAAATTTAAATTTATAAAAATTTTATGGACTTTAATAGTCTAATTTAATTTTTATTGTAACCGCAGTGAAGGTGTGAAATATTATAGGCCCTTATGAGTTGAACACGGGGAAAATTATTCCGGCAGGCGTAAGGGAGAAGCGTTTCAGGCAGCGTCGTCACGTATCAGAGACCGCTTCGCTTAACTCTGATACGAGGGAGAAACTATGGTTTAAATATACGTTAAGCCGAATAATTCTTTAGTCCCAGCGGGCGGCATGAAATTTTTAATTGTGACGCCTGCCCCTGCCTCCCGATCGTGCGGGCTGTCCTTTGGGAAAAGCTGAGAGCTGACCGCTGAATGCTGATTGCTGAGCGTTGTAACATAAAATCCTTAAGGATCATATTTTGAAATTACCTAAAAAAACAAAACCCTTTCAAGCGCGCCCTTATCTATTATATAATCCAATCCAGCATTACGCCTGGGGAGGCAGGGGCAAAGAGGCTTTTATCCCTCGATTTCTCGATATTGAACCGCAAGCGGATAAGCCTTACGCCGAACTTTGGATTGGCGCTCACCCTAAAGCCCCTTCTAAAATCAAACTAAATGAATCTTACTTTTCATTAGATAAATTAATTTCGCAGTATCCCTATGAAATTTTAGGAAAGCATATTACGCAAAAATTTTCAGGAAAGCTGCCCTTTTTATTCAAGGTTCTCTCTGCGGCGCAAGCTCTTTCTATTCAGGCTCACCCAAACAAAGACCAGGCTCAAGCCCTGCATCAACGGGATTCGGATCATTATCCTGATGATAACCACAAGCCGGAAATTGCCATTGCTTTAGATTCGCTTACAGCGTTGGTCGGTTTTAAAAGCTTTGACGATATTATAAATACTGTGAAAAAATATCCTGAAATATCCGCTTTTATCGGAGGGGATATTTTTGATAAGTTGAAAAGATTAAGTAGAGGGTCTTATGATGAGCAGCGGGACGCCCTGCGCTTTATGTATTCTACTCTTATGCAGCGTTCGATTACTTGCGAAAAGGAACTTACCCAATCTATCGACCGGCTTGAAAAAAGGTTGACCGGTTCTTCAAATACCCTGAGCGAAAAAGAACATCTTTTCCTCAATCTAAATAAAATCTATAAATCGGACGCCGGTCTGTTTTCAATTTTTTTATTAAATATGATTCATCTTAAAGAAGGTCAGGGAGTTTTTCTTAAAGCGGGAATTCCCCACGCCTACCTGAAGGGAAATATTGTCGAGTGCATGGCAAATTCCGACAATGTCGTGCGCGCCGGTTTAACGCCCAAATTCAAGGATGTTGAAACGCTGGTCGAGATTCTCACTTATGACACAAAACCCATTCCTATCATGGGGACAGAGGCAGATGAAATAATCTATCATACACCTGCGGCGGAATTTGAAGTTACCCGCTGGAAAATGAAATCCGGTCAGAAAAAGTATCAATCTATTGGGAATAAACCACAGGTTTTACTCATCACGGAAGGGAATATTTTTATAGATTGGAACACGGATGTTAAAAATAATCAGGAAAAATTCCGGAGGGGGCAGTCTATTCTTATCCCGGCCGCTCTCAAGGAATTCACGATAACCGCTGAAAATTCTGTTACGCTTTTTAAAGTAGAAATCCCTGAGCAGCAACCGCAATAACTCTAAAAAACTAAATATATTTGTAATCCCCCAGTCATTAGAGATTTTTGTTAAATAAATCTATAAATTGTTAAAATGCCATGAATTAATTCCCCTCTTGGGAGGGGTTAGGGGTGGGTTATCATGCGTTGTTCAAATTTTCACCCAACTATCTGAGATGTTCCAAACATTTTTTAAATTTCCTTGATAAGTTTAAAATGGTTGCGCATATTAAAACTTGTAAAAGAAATATATAGTCGTTTGCTTTATGCCGGTTATTGTCATTTAATTGTATAGTCCCGAATGATCGCATAGGCATCAAATTAGGGAGCGAACAAATTGTTTGATATATAAATTATTTGGAAATATTGCTGGAATATAGTCCCGTCCCGAAGGGAGGCTGTGCCTAGGGACGATTGAAAATAGCCCACCAATTTATTGGTGGGGAAGAGAGATATAATATTTAAATTAGTCCCATAGGGACGGTTGAAACCTGCAGAACTGATAAATATTATAGAATCAGTTGTGTATCAATCGTCTCTACGAGACTCATATTGAAAAGGTATATCATTCCTAGAGATGAATCTCTGGGCT
>JAUXGF010000397.1 GCA_030622395.1 Calditrichaceae bacterium | reverse complement strand
CCCCTAAATCCCCTCCTTAGTAAGGATGGGACTTAAGAGAGAGTAATTTCTTATGAGTTGAATTCGTGAAAAATTGTTAATAATATTTTAACCGATCCTGCAATCCCTTGTGTATTACCATTGAACAAGCCAAATCAGTTCAAGTTAAATTGGCATTGCTTCGCCAAAGTTTGGGACACTTTAAGGGAAATCTTTTGGCCTTTGATCCACATCGAATTTCAACATATTCCAGGCGCATTATGGTTAAAAAGAAAAGTCATCCAAAAAAGCCGTCCAAATCTGTTATACAAACATTTTTTTGTGTAGACGCTGAAAGCGGTCAACCACTTTCTTTTATTATCAGCTCATCCGGAAAGACAACATCAAGTTCGTCTATTGAATTGCTCAAGATGCTGGATTTGATTTTCCCTTCAAAAGACAGTATCTCTTTATTGCCCGATACCGAGCATGAAAGTCAGGTTTTATTAGATTATATTATTGATAGTAAGAAGTATAATATTCTTATGCCGGCAAGCCGCAGCAATAAAGTAATGGAATTAATTCAAATACTTTTATATAATAGACATTGGCCTGGCTATGCTACAGCAGAAACAGATTATAAATTTGATAATAGTAAACATAGTTTTCGTTTAATTGGACAACGTTGCGGTGAAAAAGATTATGATTATAAACCATTTATTGCTACAGGTAACAGTCCTTCTGTAGAACTAATTACAGAAAAATTTCCTGAACGGTGGACGATTGAGGAGTTTTTCAATTTTGAAGGAGCAATGGGATGGAATAGCGCTAAAACATTAAATTTAAATATTCGATATGGCAAAATGACTTTGGCATTAATTGCACAGGCAACAACACATCAACTAAAGAAAAAATTACCAAAGCCTTACACAAATTGGACGGCTGAGCATTTGGCAAATTCAATTTTGCATGGAATTGATGGAGATTTAAGAGTCAAAGATGATACTATCATTGTTAGTTTGTATAATGTCCCGGAATCATTAAATTTGAAAAAACATTATGAAAATTTACCTGAAAAATTATTGGAAGAAGGGATTAATCCAAGGGTGCCATGGTTATTTAATTATAAAGTTGATTTTCAATTTAAATAATATAAGAGTAAAATGAACCTATCCTAAAAAATTGCTGATAATTCGGGGCTAACCTCCTTTTTCTGAGGGGGAATAGACTTTTCCCGAATAACAGGGACACATTCGCTCATCCCTTCGTTAACCAGATGAAATCGGGATAATGGTTTTTCTAAAGAATAATCCTTGATTATTTATTTTTCGATTGCCTTTCATAATTAAAAAGATTATTTTTTTATATAAAAGTGGTTAGAATTTTAGATTAATAATTTTATCAAAGGGGAGGTTAATCATGTCAACTTTTATCTTATTAACCAAGCTTTCACCGGAAAGTATAGGAAATTCGGTAAGCCGTGAAACAATCGGCAGGGATTGGTTCCATTCGGTAAAGGAAAAATGTCCGGAAGTAAAATGGATTGATCATTATGCATTATTAGGCCCTTATGATTTTATGGATATTTACGAAGCGCCAAATGAAGAAGTCGCCGCAAAAGTTTCTATGATCACCATGTCCAAGGGCGCGGTTAAAGCGGAAAGCCTTACGGCAATTCCTTATAAAAGGTATCTGGATATTATAAAAGATATTTAATGTGATTATACAATTTGGAGGTCGGTTTTAAATGAGTCAGATGAAGGATGATAAATTTTTCGATGTTTATTTCTACGAAGCTTTTGAAGAAGAAGCGGCGGCTCTCAAACGTTTTTTAGGCGCTGAAATCAAAGCCGGCTTTACATGGAAAACAATTCAGGAGCAGGGGGACTTAAACCCTCCTGCAAAACTAATCAGTATAAGAACACAATCGGTTATTCCGCCGGACTGGGCAAAAACGCTTTCGGGAATTCTTAGCAGAAGCACAGGTTACAATCATTTAATTGACTATAAACAGCAAACCGGAATTGAGCTTCCCTGCGGCTATCTGCCCCTTTACTGCCACCGCTCCGTAGCTGAACAGGCTATGCTTTTATGGATGACTTTGTTGAGAAAATTAGCGCGGCAAATAAAGCAGTTTGCCCAATTCAAAAGGGATGGTTTAACAGGTTTTGAATGCCAGAATAAAACACTGTTAGTTGTTGGCGTTGGAAATATTGGATACGAAACAGTGAAGATCGGCAAAGGTTTAGGCATGAATGTTCTTGGCGTTGATATCGCCCCAAAACACGATGATGTTAATTATGTTAAAATTAGCGATGGTATAAAGCAGGCTGACGTAATTGTTTGCGCTATGAATCTCACTAAAGACAATGTAAAATATTTTAATTATGATTTGTTAAAAAAATCAAAGCAGGGACTCATTTTCATAAATGTAGCCCGCGGTGAACTGTCATCCCCGCTTGATTTACTGCGCTTATTAGATGAACAACATTTAGGCGGGGCAGCGTTGGATGTTTTTGATAATGAAAGCGAAATGGCTGTAGCGCTTCGTAAGGGACAAACCAGCGATGAGCCCAATGTTCAGGCTGTCTTAAAAATGGCTGAATATGACAATGTTATTTTAACTCCGCATAATGCGTTTAATACCGCAGAATCGGTTGAACGGAAATCCGAGCAAAGCGTCCAGCAAATTGATCAGTTCATTGCAACGAATAAATTTTTATGGGATATACCGGCTGAATGAAAATTAATTTGGATAATTAAAACTAACTAAGAATATTGTCCCGCTGCATCGGAAAGCCACTCACACAGTGATGCCTGCGGCAAAAGACACTAAGACACAAATATAAAATAAACTTAGAGTCTTAGTGCCTTGGTGGCAAAATAAAGCGTCCTAAAAATTATAATCATAAATAGTCAGGGTAAAAAGGAAAGAATGAAAAAAAACGGCAGGGTTTATAAAAAGAGAATTATGTTACTTTTATTAATTGTATGTTTTTTGTTTATTGCCTGCGGGATATTATATTTTCTACCCGGCGGAAAAAGCGAAACAGCGCAGACAATACCGGAACATAAAAACAATTTGAAACAGGGCGAAGTAACTTTCTTATCTAATGATAAGGAAATTATAGCAACCATTTTAGTTGAAATTGCCGAGGATGAGTATTCCAGAGCCCATGGCTTAATGTTCCGCGAGAATATGCCCGAGAACCAGGGAATGCTTTTTATTTTTGAAAAAGAAAGCCGGCAATATTTTTGGATGAAAAATACGCCGCTTTCACTCGATATGATTTATGTTAACGATAATAACGAAATCGTAAATATTCATAAATACACTAAACCGTACTCTACACAAACATACCCTTCTGTTAAACCCGCAAAATATGTAGTTGAAGTTGCAGCCGGATTTACAGATCAACACAGCATTTGTATAGGAAATACAATCCGATGGAAACAATTTTAAGATGGAAGATAGAAGAATTGAATTGATGAATTGGGGAAAAATTGGAGTAGTGGAAGAATGGAATTT
>JAUXGF010000348.1 GCA_030622395.1 Calditrichaceae bacterium | reverse complement strand
TCACTATATCAATTAACGCTCCTCCGGCTGTTTTGCGCAGGCGGTCTGTTACACCGCATTCCCTGATTAAATTCCCGAACATTAACATACCGATAAGCGGCGCGCTGGAAGGTATTGCCAGAGAGGCTAAAATTCCTGTTACAATAGGAAACAAAATGACTGCGGTTTTGGAAACTGTAATCGCTTGAGGCATTGAGATCGCTCTTTCTTTTTTAGTAGTCAGCATTCTTAAAATAGGAGGTTGAATAATAGGAACAAGCGACATGTAGCTATAGGCTGCTAAGGCAATCGGACCTAAAAGATGAGGCGCAAGTTTGGCGGACAGGAAAATCGAAGTCGGGCCGTCAGCGCCGCCGATTATACCAATGCAGGCGGCTTCTTTCAGTGTAAAATCAAAAATAGAAGCGGCGCCGATCGCTGCAATAAAAATACCCAACTGAGCGGCGGCTCCTAAAAGAAATGTGATAGGTCTGCCTAACAATGGCCTAAAATCAATTAAAACGCCTATACCCAAGAAAATAATCGGAGGCAGCAGTTCTGTTTTAATCCCACTATTGTAAATAAGAGCAATAATTCCTTCTCCGTAAGAATCCATTTGAGCCAGGGGAAGATTTGCCAAAGCTATCCCAAATCCAATCGGGATTAATAAAAACGGTTCATATTCTTTTTTGATTGCCAGAAAAATAAGTATCCCGGCAATAGCAAACATTACCAGGTTACCCCAAGCCAGATTTGCAAAACCTGATTGGCTGAGAATCTTTATAACAGCATCCATATTTGAAGCCTTTTATGAAATAGTTAAAATCGGTTTTGAAGAATCGATCTCATCTCCAATTTCTACGTCTATGGAAGAAACAACGCCGTCATAAGGCGCTTTAATATCATGCTTTGCTTTCATTGCTTCGACCTGAGCCAGTACCTGTCCTTTTTTTATCGAATCGCCAACTTTTACCATGATATCTACAACGTCTACCTGACCGGAAAATGTTGAATATATCGGTTTTCCGTTCTTCCCGCCGCTGGAATCCCCTGAAGTTTTCTGAGTTACAGCAGATTCGCTTGATGTAATGGGTTCAATTGTAACTGTAAATGTACGGGATTTTCCATTTTCGTCTACTGTACATTTTGAAGTCACAGGTCCTGTAACAGCTTGAGCGGCAGATGGAGCCGCGGCAGGGGCTGTAATTGGCTTATCTTCTTCTTTCTTTTTAAGAGGAATATCTATTTTCCCTTTACCTGTTATCAGACGTATTCCTTCATTTAGTTCGATTTTTTTGCCGGGCACCATAGCGCCAAGAACCAGGAATATATTACGATCGGTAACAGGGATATTTCTTTCTTCCAAAGCCTTTTTAGCCGGTTCAATATTTTTCGGCGCGGCTTCTAAAGGATCGCCATCAAAGACGGGAAGGTCTAATTGTTTTGAAGCAAGTTTAATAACTTCAGCGTCAGGCGGCAAAGGAGTTTTACCGAAATAGCCAAGTATTGCCCGCCCATATCCGGGATCAATTTTTTCCCAGCGTCCATACATTACATTGTTAAAGGCTTGCAGCCAATACTGCTGGCTGCCGGGCGTTACGCTTGTCCAAGCTCCGCCGGCTTCAACCACAACAGGAAATTCCGATAATACATCGCTATATTTATGAAGTATACCGGCTTTAACCATCATGTGAACATTGGGCCCTATTGCCCCGCCGGGCATAGGAAATCCCAATACTCTGGCGTCGGCGGTTGTGGTTGTGGGGTTAAAATTATAATCTTTTAATCCCTCATTCAATAATTCTTCAATAATCTGCATTTTGGATGCGTCAACGTCCAATGAAAAACCAGTGCCCTTTAAGGCATGCGCTAAGGAACGCACATCCGGCTGAACAGTGCCGCTTGCCATTGGTCTAACGGAAAGATCAACGCCGTCAACGCCGCCATCTATACCCGCCATATAACAAGACACCGCAGTGCTGGCTGTATCGTGAGTATGCTGCCACAGAGGCATACTCTTAGGCATAATCTTTTTCAATCCGACAGCGGTATCATAAATTGTTTTAGGATCAGTAGTTCCGCTGGCGTCTTTAAGGCAGATGCTGTCAATATGAATATCGCTTTTTAGTAAACGCTTTCCAATATTGATATAGAATTCCGCGGTATGAACTTTATCAGATTCAAAAGGCAATCCCATCAAAGCTATACACACCTGATGGTGCATACCTGATTCTACAATAGGCTTACCTGTTTTAACGAGATTCTCAACGTCATTCATATAATCAAAATTCCGATCCCAGGTAGTGCCGGCTTCTTTCATTAACTTTGCCTGTAAAGTAAGACCTTCGATAGATTGTGTAGTAAGAGTCACGCCGGAAACAGACCGCGTAAGAATCTGAAGATCTATGTCGGGACCCACAGCATCCCTCATCGTTTGCATTGTTTCAAATGGATTTTCACCAAGATAAAAGCAGGGCGCCTGATAGCGGGCTCCTCCTCCGAATTCCATGTGATGAACTCCTATTTCCGCGGCAGCTTTCATTGCCGGAAGAAAATCATTTAATCTAACTTTTCCGCCAAATGAACTTTGCAGTCCATCGCGGAAAGGGGTAAGCATTACCCTGATTTTTTTGGAGGACTTAGTAAAAATCATTTTTGCTCCTCAATTTTGGTTATTTTTGTGCCGGGATAAAGATTATTGTAAGAACAAGTAATCGCCGCAAATAACGCCGAATCTTGGTCAGCTCCTTTTTCCGGAAAAAGTATTATTATAAAACGCATTACCACAGCTAAAAGAGAAAGCGCTAAAAAAACAGTAATAAATGCAGAGAAACAAATTGTAAGAAGACCAATATTTTCCATAGGTAGCCCTTAAGATAAAAGTGATCTTTTTATGAAGTTATGTTTAAAAGAAAGTTAAATATATCAATATTTTTTAATTAGTGTCAAGCTTCAAATTATTTATTTATAACTAATCTTCCCTTTGTAACCGGTTTATTAAATCCTTCTATGATTAATTCTAAATTATCTCCAATCGAAAACGCCTTGCCCCGCAAAATTTCTTGAGGTTTACCGCTAACCGGATCAGAATATATAATAACTTCCCTGTTAATCACTATTGAGCGTTGCCTGTAAAAATCAAGAAGTTGATAAAACTTCCCATTTATAAGTTTGTGGTAATTATCGCTTAATAAATTTATTAAATGATTAAAAACAATGGATTGATTACATGAAATTGAATCGTCTGAATAATTCCGTAAACAAGCAGCTTCCGGAACAAAAATATCGGATTTCACTTGCGGGGTTGTTTCGACATTTATTCCCACTCCTAAAACTGCGCCGGTTACAATCATGCCCTGAGTTTGGGTTTGGGTTAATACACCGCCCACCTTAGCGTTATTAATGACGATATCGTTTACCCATCGCACTGCCGCTTTATTTTTAAAATTTTCAATAGAATCTAAAGCCTGTATAACCGAAACTGCGGATAAACTAAGGAAGCCGGCATGAAAGCGCTCTACCCGCCGCTGTGGCGCTAAAAATGCAGAAAGGTGAATATTACCCGGCAGACTCAGCCACTCCCTGCTACGGAATCCGTGGAACCCGCTGCCTGAACCTGCCGCGCATAAAATTCCATCAGGCAGGCTGATATTCTTTTTTAATAGATTAACCAAAATATCAAAGTGAGATTTACCTGCGTTTTTTACAATAAATAAATGTTTCCATACAGAATTTGTATTAATAAAAGTAATATGGATTTTATTATTTTTATGAAATATGCTATTCGCAAGGATTGTCGTATCGTTACTTAAAGCGGTATGTGAGGCGGACTTCCAGGACGGCTTTTCCCAAAGGATTTGTTCGGCGTATTGAATATCGTCGGTATAAATGTTCATTGTACGAATTTTTTATTTTAATAATTGTATCAATGTGATTATGCGAGAACTGCTAATTAGTGTCCGAACGAAACCACTTCTTCTTGTCATTTCGATCCCGATAAAT
>JAUXGF010000129.1 GCA_030622395.1 Calditrichaceae bacterium | reverse complement strand
TTAACCGGTTTTTATTAATCAAAAATAATTATTAACTCGTTATGAAAAAATACCAAATATATTTTATTCCTCTCTTAATTTCTTTATTCATCGCCTGTACAGAGAACAAGCAATCTAATAAGAATGTTTTAGCTACAGTGAATGACCGGATAATCACGCAAGAAGAATTTCGTCTGTTTTATGAACTGGATCCTAATTTCGGTATAGATTCTACAGGGCTGCCTGCTCTAAAAGATGAGATAAATTTATATATCTATCAGATGCTTGCTCTAAAAAAAGCTGACCATGATAAATTAACTTCCGATTCAATTTTCATCCGGGCCGTAAAATGGGAACTCCGGCAAGCAATGCTGCGTGAGCTGTTCCGCCAGGATGTGGAAAACAAAGTTGAAATCAGTGAAAAAGAGTTGAAACAGGCATACATAAATAACAATATGACTGTACACGTACGGCATATTTTTAGCAAATCAAAAGATGAAATGACTGAATATCAGAAAGAACTGAAAAGTGGTAAAAGATTTACAGACCTGGCCAGAAAAGCTTTTAAAGATTCAGTGCTAGCCGCAAGTGGCGGCGATTTAGGTTGGTTCCGATTGGGTGATCTTGATCCTGAATTTGGCTCGGCAATAAAGAATTTAGAAGGGAATGAAATCTCGGATATTGTACAGACAAAATGGGGATTTCATTTAATTCAGCTTCTTGATTATAAAAAACAGGTTATTTTAAACGAATCCGATTTCCTGCGACAAAAACCCGTGTTAGAGAAAAAAATACGCCGGCAAAAGAGCGTAGAATTAAGCGCTAAATATATAAGAACATTCATGACACAACAAAATCCCCAACCTGATGAAAGGATTTTCCGATTAATATGGAATGAAGTTCTTCCCGCAACTGATCGCGAAAAATTAATTTTACCACGACAAATTACGTTTTCTAATTCCATAATTAAAAAATGTGCAGCCTGTTTAAAACCTTACCTGAAGGAATCTTTCATTAACTATAGAGACGGCTATATTTCTCTGAAGGGTTTTTTAGACGGCATGCGCGTAATTCCCCTTAGCCATCGCCCAGTATTTAAATCAGCCAGAGAATTATCCGACCAAATTGGGCTGTGGGTCAGAGATGAGTGTTTGTTAAAAGAGGCCAAGAAAAAGGGCTTGGATAAAAATCCGAAAGTTATGAAAGAGGTTCAACGCTTCAAAGAAGAACAGAGCTATAATTTCTTTCTTAATGAAAAGATGAATAATATTAGCGCACCTGATTCTATATTATCATATTTTAAAAATAAAACCACCGGCCGGCCAGAATTAGCACGCTTTCATACACTTCAGGAATGGCAATGGAATAAAGCAAAAAAACAATTGGATGAAGAAATAATAAAGATACCGGCAGAGATATTCATTGATTTTCAAAAATTAGAAGAAGAGAATAAGCGGATAAACTGGGACCGTCGAATCCGTATGTTCATGGTTCGCAAACCGTCCTAATTTAAATAACTAAACTTTTGCAAAAAACACTAAATTTGAAAAATGTGAATTTAGCTGAAAACTCATGGTTTATGAATTAAAGTCGGATAAATTGAATTGTTTTTATTAATAAACCCCAAAATCATCTTGTATCTAAACCGCATGGGACCACTTACGTGGCGGCACTGGTTTTATATCGTGGGTCTGTTGAAATTATCGACATAACGCATGCACCTGCGGTACTTATATTACAATTCTGAAAGTCCCGTGAGGGACAACATATTTATAGCAAAATTGATCCGGATAAATATTTAGTTCCGCTGGGGACGAAATGTTTCTTTGTTGATGTAAGTATTCAAAATTTGCAAAAGTTTAGTTAAATAATTAAAGATAACAAAAGGATTTGTCCTTATGTAGTAAGTTAGATCATTAATGTTAAAAAGCGCGTGAATTAATTGTGAAATTTTCAAATAGTCATGAAAAAACGAAAAATAAATAATTAGGATACTTTAAATGAACACTGTATGCAGATGATCCCGCCCTTTTATGTATGCGTATAGAAAAAAGAAAAATCTAAAAAATATTTGACATTTGTTTCATTATATGTAAATTACTTCTGGTTTGACAAAAAAAATTTAAAACGTTTTAGATTGTTTAAATCCATTTGAGGTATTATGCATCAAATGAAAATTAAACTTGAGTCATTATTAAAAAGCCCTGTTGCAATACATGAAACAGAGGATTTTTATAAGATAGAATCTAGCCACGAAACACGCCATGAAATACAATTTGAAATTTTTCCAACCAAAATTATCCTTCCGGTACGCGAAGGGGAATTAATAGAAGATTTAGAGGAATTTGAAATAGGCGACAGTTATTCTTTAACTTATCCCGGCACTGCCTCAATGAAGACGATGGCAATTTTTCAAGATGACTTTAATTTTTTAATCGGCGGGACGCCGTCTTATGAATATACTAAAATATCGTTGACCAGAATTGATTCACACCGCTTTACCCTCTCGTTTCTCTCAAAAAATCATTTATATTACTTAATTCCCTTTGATGAAAAGTGGAGACAAGCCGCTGCTAAATACAAATCAAAAATGCAATTTGCTCACGTGCCGCGTAACAATCATAAACCAAAATATTTTTTGCAGATAGGCGTAAAAAACCCGCATCGTATTGTCAATATAAAAAACCTGGAAGAATTAATTCCTGTCGTTGAGAAGTTTCGAGAGTTATTTGGCGAAGGGCATATAGTGCACTTATACGGGACTAATGAAGCGGGCTTCGACAGAATGTTTCCTGATTATACAATTGATCCTGCACTGGGGAGTGAAAAAGCGATGCGTTCATTGCTTCGTGAAATTAAAGCCATGAATTTAACAAGCAGTCATCATTATAACCCGCGTATTTCCGATGTAAATTGGATAAAAGCTAATCCCGGATATGAAGGGGCTATTATAAAGAAAAATAATGAAAAAGTAGTTGAACCGTATGCAAGCGCTCCGCATTATGTGATGAACCCAAATCATAAAAAGTGGTTTGACAGGTGTTTTGAAACTGTAAATTATCTTTCCGATTTAGGATTGGATTATTTAGAAATAGACCAATTTACATATCAAAGGAATTTTTATGTAGACGGGCGCGCATTGGCTTTAGGTTATAAAGATATGGTAGATAAATTTTCTGAAATCGGACAGCGATTTTGGTTGGAAGGCGTCTCGGATATTTTTAAGCTTGAAGAAAATAATTTTTACCAGATATTAATACGAAACAGGGCGCAAAGATGGGAAAATGGCGAGAATCGGCGCGGCTATCCTTTTGGCCGTTCTTATGCAGAATTTTTTATGTATATGCATCCGGACGCGGAAGTGTCACACCAAATCTTTACTGAAAACAAAAAATTTGACCGTATTATCAAACGATACAAAACCGCTAAAAAAATAAATGCATCTGTGTATGATTTGGAATTAGGTTTCTTTGATGAAGATTATACAGATAACATGATAAAAATTGCTGAAATGATCAAAGCCTATGATCAAGACAATAGCAATCGTCCATTATAGAGTTGGCCGCACAGACGGCGTTTCTTTGGAGATTGAAAAAAGAAAACAAATATTAGAATTGCTGGGCTATAAAGTAAAATTAATTTCCGGCCCTGTTCAAAAAAGGGCTGATTTTGTTATTGATGAACTGGAATTTGACAGCGATGAAATTGTTCAAATAAAAGAAAATAGTTTTCAATATTTCCCGGGTGAAAAAAAAGAAATAAAAAAGCTTATGCAAGATATTCAATACATTGCAAACCGTATAGAAGAAAATTTTTTAGAGTATAATTCTAAAGAAAAATTCTCTGCTATTTTGCTTCATAATATTTTTTCGCATGGAAGGCATATTGCCGCGGCTTCTGCATTTACACGGATTGCCCGAAAATTACCGGTTCCTTTTATTTGCACAAATCATGATTACTATTGGGAACGTGAAGAGTATCAACAACCTGTCAATCAGGAAATAGAGGATTATTTAAATGAATTTGTCCCGCCTTCGACGCCGAATATTCAACATATTTGTATTAATAGTTTAGCGCGGCAGGCGTTGCTCGAAAAACGTAATATTGATTCGATCGTTTTCCCGGACATATTTGATTTTTCACAACCTAAATGGAAACTCGATTCATACAATAAAGATTTTAGGACAGCATTCAATATAAAAGAAAATGATATCGTTGTTTTACAGGCGACGCGCATTGTTGCCAGAAAAGGAATCGAAATTGCCGTTGATTTTGTGGCGGAGCTTGAAAAACAGAAATTTCAATTAGTTGGTAAAACATTGTATAACGGAAGAAAAATTGACGGCTCTTCCGATATAGTTCTTGTTCTTGCCGGTTATGCGGAAGAATCTGCAATTACATATTTAAACAACTTGCAGGATTATATAACAGGGCGAGGGATTAATGCCCGTTTTATTCATGAACAAATTGCTTCTAAGCGTTCTTCCGGCAAAGATGGAAAAAATTACTCTTTATGGGATTCTTATGTAAATGCAGATATTGTAACTTATCCAAGCCTCGTAGAAGGATGGGGCAATCAATTTATCGAAGCTGTGTTTGCTGAAAAGCCAATCGTACTATTTGAATATCCTGTGTTTAAATCTGATATAGAACAAGAAGGTTATTTTTATATCTCATTAGGCGACAAAGTTATAAACAATGAAAACCATAAAGAACTTATTCAAGTTGAAAAAAATATGTTAAACAAAGCTGTGAATGAAGCAATGGAAGTATTAACTGCGTCAGGCACTGAAGAAAAATTACATCAAAATTTTACAATTGGAAAAGAATATCATGGCTATCACAGGTTAAGTGATTTTCTAAAAAAAGCAGTGGAAAAAAATTTACAAGTTTCCTAAAATGTTTAAATTATTTAGAAAATTTATAATATGCGAAAAGTAAAACTAAAGGATATTGCAAACGAACTTGGACTTTCGGTTCCAACGGTTTCCAGGGCATTAGGCGGGTTCGATGACATAGCCGAAGAAACACGGATTTTAGTGCGAAATAAAGCCAGTGAAATGAGCTATCGCCCAAATATACACGCGCGCAGCTTAGTCGCTAAAAAAGCATCAATAGAAAACATTCTTATCCTGGGCGTTCCAAACGTATTAAGATCAATATCGCTTAATTCGTATTATGCGGAAATACTTCGCGCTTTTTGTGATATCCTTAATACAAGTCAATATCGATTAATTCTTTCTGCTGAAGACGATTATGAAAATGACTATATAGATTATCACAAACTCGTAGACGATCATTCCGCTGTTGGCGCGATTATCCTCGATTTAAAAGAAAATGATGAGCGGGCTTCTGTGCTTGAAAGATCAAAAGTGCCGTTTGTCGTTTTAGGTGAATATGAACCAACTTCTGATTTGCAATATGCTTTATGGACAGACAATGTAAAAGGGGCATATATCGCTGTAGCCCATCTAATAAGAAAAGGACGTAAAAAAATTGCGATGATAGGCGGCTTGCCCGGACAAATGGTTTCTAAGAGCCGGTGTCAAGGATATAAAAATGCCCTGAACGAGGCAAATATTGAATTTGATAAAAATCTTATTATTGAACCGGAAGAGTTAGATGAACAAGGCGGATATAACGCAATGTTGGATTTGCTCAATCGTAAAGTTGAATTTGACGCTGTTTTTTGCGCTTCGGACTTAAGAAGTATGGGTGTTATTAAAGCCTTAAAAGAAAACGGTTTATACGTTCCCGATGATATCTCTGTTGTAGGCTATGATGATTTAACAATTGCTTCATTTATAGAGCCGCCTTTAACCACTATACGCCAACCAACCTATAAGGTAGGAATACAGGCAATAAAGATTCTTGAGAAACTTATAAATAAAGAGAAACTTAGTGATAAAAAAAAGGTTTTTATTCCGGAATTAATTATTCGAGTATCAGCATAATACACGGAAATATAAATAAATGATCAGTTTAATTTTTATCAGAAAGGAGGGAATTTTTTTAAGTAAAGAGGTTGCAACTATTTAACGTTAACTTGTGTTCGAGCGAGAAGTAATATCATAATAAATAATAAGTTATATATGATATAAAAAATGTAAAATAATTATTGACAAGTGTATTTAAATTTCATATACTTTATCCACCTTAGTTAAACGTTTAACCAAAAGGTCGCTATGCGCGCTACAATTAAAGACGTTGCTAAAAAATCAAATGTATCAATTGCCACCGTTTCTTTGGTTATTAATAATAATAAACGGATATCTCATAATACAAGAAAGAAAGTACTAAAAGCAATTGACGCGCTTGGCTACCAACCTTCCCGCTCAGCGCGCGATCTCGTTTCCCGAAAAAGCGGAAATATTGGCTTTATACTTACCGAAGATCACTTCTTAAAAACCGAACCGTTCTATACACAGATATTCTTAGGCGCCGAATTTGAAGCAAGACAGCATCCTTATTATGTGCTGCTATCCATGATATCGGCTGATTCTTCACAACAAAACACTTTACCCAGATTTGTGCTTGAAAACAGTGTGGATGGAATTATAATTGCCGGTAAAGTGCCCGAAGAATTAATAACTAATTTAGACAAATATTCTTTTCCTGTTGTATTTGTAGATTATTATCCCAGTGAAAATGGACATGCGGCTGTCTTAATTGATAACCTTAATGGCGGAATGCAGGCGACCCAGCATTTGATTGATTGCGGTCACTCTAAAATTGCTTTTATTGGCGGAGACATGGAACACCCCAGCATTCGGGATCGGTTTCAGGGATATAAAATGGCGTTAGAAAAAAAGGGGTTGAGTTTTTCTAATGAGCGTGTGATCAATACAGAAATAGCTACAAGCCGGGAAAACGGATATAGTGCAGCTTCAACATTGCTAAAAAAAGATAACCAAATTACGGCGATTTTTGCGTGCAATGACGCCATGGCCATTGGGGCAATGCAATATTTCAAAGAAATAGGTTTACAGATTCCGGCTGATATATCCATTATCGGTTTTGATGATGTACAGATGGATATTTTAGTGGATCCGCCTTTAACAACAATGCAGGTGCCCAAGGTGGATATGGGTAGTGAGGCTATGCGGCTGATAAGTGAAATTTTAGATCATAAAATTAATGGGACGAAAAAAATCTTAATGCCGGTGAATCTGATTTTACGCAATTCGACTTGTAAATTGGAAAATTAAAAAAATTAAATTAAGGAGGGCTTAACAAAAAAGAAAAAGTTTTAGTCGGTTAGTTAAATGTTTTAACTTTAGTTATGTGCCTAATTGTTAACCAATCAACCAACAAAAGGAGATTTACTGATGAGGAAACTTTACTTAAGTATGCTGGGAATCATTGTCCTGGTATTGTTGTCTGCAGGCTTTGTACAAGCCCAAACCAACCTTCTAATCAATGGAGATATAGAGACCATTGAGCCGGGATTTTGGAGTAAGTTAAACGGTACCACCGAGTGTATCTGGGCCACGGATACCGCGGCAGCGACGTTCAACAGCCGCCGTTCATTTAAGATTGTTAAGAGCGCAGCCAGCGCTGACGTAATCGGCTGGCGTAGTGTAAATAATGCGAATTTGCTTTGGCAC
>JAUXGF010000048.1 GCA_030622395.1 Calditrichaceae bacterium | reverse complement strand
ATAACGAGAATAATAACAAAACCAACTATGAAGAGCATAAAGGAGATTATAAGCAAAATGAAATGCATGAGCTTGCTTATGTTCTTTTCCCGATTGGGACGGATGCAAACGACACCCTACATGTTCTTGAAGAATTTAAACGCATTAGGGGTCGTTTGGAAAACGGAGAAAAATTTAACGATTTAGCTAAAGAATATTCGGAAGACCCTTCAGTAAAAACTAATAATGGCGATTTGGGTTATTTTGAACGCGGCGCTATGGTTAAGCCTTTTTCGGATGCGGCTTTTGCAGCTAAAGCAGGCGATCTAACCGGTCCTATTGAAACTTCTTTTGGTATGCACCTTATTTTTGTAGAAGATAAAAAAGTCGAGGATGGCAAAGAGAAAGTTAAAGCCAGCCATATCCTTTTAAAAGTAACACCCGCGCCTTCAAGGATTGAAAACATTGAAGGTAAAGCGCGCTTTTTTGCCGAAGACGCCAAAGAATCCGGCTTCGCTAAATTAACTGAATCTGATGATGAATACAAAGTATTAAAAACCGGTTTATTTGAAGAAGGCGGCGGATATATTCCTGATATCGGCAGAAATCCTGCAATAATGTATTTTGCATTTTCTTCCGAGCTAAATACAGTTTCAAACATGTACAAGACAGATAAAGGATACGCAGTTTTTTGTCTAACCAATATACAAAAATCCGGTTATAAGGATTTAGAATCAGTTAAACTTTTTGTCGAGAACCGTGTAAAACTGGCAAAAGCAAAAGAAGAAGCGCACCAATATGCACAAAATTTATCCGAAAAGGTGAAATCAGGAAAACCATTTAAGACAATCGCTGAAAATGATGATCCTAAAAAAGTAAACAATAATGTTACAAATCTGTTTACAATGAACAGCAGTGTGCCGGGCGTTGGTAAATCTATTGAATTTAACGCCTCTGCATTTTCTCTCGAAGAAGGACAAATTTCAGACTTAATTGAAACCGATCACGGTTTTTATTATCAAAAACTATTGGAAAAAACTGCATTTGACAGCTCTGCATTTGCCTCTCAAAAAGATATCATCCAAATGCGTATGCTCTCTCAGAAAAGAAATCAAGTTTTTAATGATTGGTACAATGGACTTAAAGAAAAAGCGGATATTATTGACAACAGGAAAATGTTTAATTTGTAAAACTGCAAGATAAGTGAAGAATTGGAGTACTGGAGTAATGGAGTGATGGAGTAATTTAAGAATAGAAGATTGGAGTTTTGTATTGTCTGCGGTAAGGACAGGAATATAACCAACAATCCAATATTCCATCAATTCATTAATTCATCAATTCAATTCTTCATCTTCGGAAATATTACACTATATTAATAAGAAGCCCCGTAGAATAAAGCGGGGCTTTTATTTTTTCAACATACCTCTTACCGACTTCATCAAACTTTTAAACTGTCTTTCATCTAAAGATTGTTTCCCATCGCTGAGAGCTGCGGCAGGATTAAAATGCACTTCGACCATTATTCCATCAGCGCCCACTGCGACCGCCGCTTTGGAAACCGGCTCAATTAAACTGCTTAATCCGGTGGCATGGCTGGGATCTACTAAAACCGGTAAATGAGTTAATTCCTTTAACAGTGGAATAGCGCTGATATCTAATGTGTTGCGGGTTGCGGTCTCAAATGTGCGGATACCACGCTCACACAATATAACATTTGGATTGCCCTGAGCTAAAATATATTCCGCCGAGAGCAGCAATTCTTTAATAGTTGACATCATCCCCCGTTTAAGCAAAACGGGCTTATTGGTTTTGCCTACTTCTTTTAGCAAAACAAAATTCTGCATATTGCGAGCGCCGATTTGCAGCACATCGACATATTTTGCCACTAACGGAACATTCTCTACGGAAATAACTTCCGTAATTATCGGTAAATTAAACGCTTCGCCGGCTTCTTTTAACAAACGCAATCCTTCTTCGCCCAGTCCCTGAAAACTGTACGGACTTGTACGCGGTTTAAAAGCGCCGCCCCGTAATAATTCCGCGCCGTTCTCCGCGGCAATCTTTGCCGACTCCATCATTTGATGCCTTCCTTCAACGCTGCAGGGACCGGCTATAATTGTAAAATTTCCCGAGCCTATTATTTTTGATCCGACTTTAATTAACGTAGGTTCTGACCGGTAATCCAGGCTGTACAGCGGAGCGTCTTTTTTCTTTTGTGATTTAACATTTCTCTTAGCTATTAGTCCGTTTCCATGTGCTTCAAATTTTGGATACGAACCGAATACATGCAAAAAACCGGTCATACTTCGGATTTCCTCAAATGCGGCGGAAATATTATCATCGCTTAAATGCCCGTCGAGATCAACAAAAAAATGATACTTCCAGGGCTCTGCTTTATGCGGACGGGAAGTTAATAAACTTAAATTTATATGATATTTTTCAAATACTCCTAAACATTTATAAAGCATCCCCGGTTGATCAAGCGTATCAAACACGGCTGAAACTTTATAAGGTAAATATGCTTTTGCCTCTGATTTAACCGGCTTATATGTAACAAGGATAAAACGCGTTTGGTTATGGGGATAATCTTCAATATTATTTTTTAAAACAGCCAACTGATAATGGCGGGCAGATTCTTCACTGGCAATCGCCGCTGTATCCTTTAATTTCTTTTCCGATATTATTTTAGCGCTGCCTGCGGTGTCATAAGTTGGTACAATTTCCATATCAATAAATTTTCTTAAAAAAACTTCGCATTGTGAAATAGCCGCCGGATGTGAATATATCTTTTTTATATCTTTGATTTTAACGCCTTTATTAGCGAGAAGATAATGATGGATGGGAATTATTATTTCTTTGATAATGGTTAATTTATTTTCTAACAGCAGATCATAGTTCTGGGTAATATTTCCGATAATAGAATTTTCAGCGGGTAGTAATCCATAATCAATCTTTTCTTTTTTAAGGGCTTCTACAACATCATAAGATGTTCTGTAAGGCGCTTTCTCGATTTCTTCCTCTTGATAAAGAATATCGATTGCCTTATCGCTATAAGCGCCTTTTTCTCCCTGAAAGCCGATTTTTAACAACTGTTTTTTATTCATAGTAATTATAATTTAAAATATATTTTTATAAAAGGATTAATATTCTCAGCCTATTCTTCCAATATTCCATCAATCTACCACTTTATTACTCCAGTTCTTCCATCAATTCAACAATTTCCTCTCCTAAGGCGGGCAGACATTAATTCATCATTCCATTCTTCTCCCGTAGGGACTCCCTCCGAGCAGTACTCCCTGCCTGCCGACGGGCACGGCAGCAATCCATTGTTTCATTACTCCAATTCTTCACCCATGCCGGAATATTACTAAAAACAGATAAAATTTCCAATTTAATCTTTAACCTTTAATCTTGAATCATTCCTGTAAAACCTTACGTCCATCCAGCTCATTCCAGGCAAGAGCGGCTGCGCCAAGTACTGCTGAATTACCATCCGCCAAACCGGAAGATAATATTTTTATCTTGTTTTTGAATGTAATAAGCAGATGCTCTTCCATATATTTTTTTGCCGGTTTCATTATCAAATCACCGGCAGCCGCCAGCCCGCCAAATAGTATAAACGCTTCGGGACGGCTGAAAACGGCGAAATTAGCTAAACTAATGCCCAGCAAACGTCCGGTATATTCGAATGCCTCTAAAGCAATAGGATCGCCCTGTTTTGCCGCATCATATATTATTTTTGCGTTTAAGTCTGCATATTTGATTTTACGCAGGGGGCTTTCGTCCATCCGCTTTGCTAAAAGTTCGAATACAGTTCGTTTAATCCCCGTTGCAGATACATAAGCTTCAAGGCAGCCCGAATTGCCGCAGCCGCATTTTCTTCCGTTGGGCTCAATACAGGTATGCCCTAACTCTCCGGCAAAACCATCAGCCCCGTAAACCACTTTTCCGTTAATTACAACTCCGCCTCCCAGCCCAGTGCCTAAAGTTATAACAATAAAATCTTTCATTCCTTTTGCCGCACCGAAAAGCATTTCGCCGATGGCTGTAGCGTTAGCGTCGTTAGTTATAAAAACAGGCAGGTTAAAATATTCTTTCAATTGAGCGATTACGTCAACATCGCCCCACTGCAAATTAGGAGGATTGACGATAATGCCTTTGTAATAATTTGCATTAGGAGCTCCCACACCGACGCCGATTAATTCATATTGAGCGCTGTATTTTTTGTAAAGTTTACTAACTTTTTTATGGATGCGGTCAAAAAGCTTTTCCGCTTCTTCCCAGCCTTTAGTTAGTATGGAAACTTCGTCAATCATTTTTCCGTTTTGATCGACAAATCCAAAAGCCGTATTTGTTCCCCCAATATCAATCCCTAATGTAATTTTTATTTTGTTCATAATTTTCTTCAATTCTTGTAGATAATTGCCGTTAAAAAAGATACTCTTGGTGAGCTTTTTTTAAAAATAAAATAGTTGGATAGCTATTAGCTGATAATTAACTGTTAGTCGTTCACCAAAGGGGAATATTAGTCTCAAATAGGAACTGGGAATTAGGAATTCAGAACTGAAATAATTCTCAATTCCCAATTCCAAATTCCCAATTATAAAATTATCCCGAATTTCGGAAGGAAAAATTTAACAGCTAAACGCTAATATCTACATTTCAAGCCACCTCTTCAATTTCCATATCGTCTTCTTCAAAAATGCTGGCTTTATTTTCAATGTATTCATTCATCGGCGATTCAATTTCCAGTTCGTTAAGCCAGGTTGCTTGTTCATTATATTTAGCAAAGAAGGGTTTGTTTATCAGTTCAGGCTGCCGGCATTGGATAAATTTTAAAACAAATTTTTTCTCGCCGTCCGCTTCAGTAACGCCGACTATTAAAACCTTACCCGGCAAGGCGGACATTGAAGGACCTCGCACTGTTTTAGCTAATCCTGAAACCTGAGAATATGCTTTTGTAAAAATACGATAAACTTTATAGAGCGGAACCGAAAAATATTCATGCGCGCCTGTGTCGCGCTCAACAAACATATAATAAGGAATCATACCCATTCTTACGGACTTTTTCCACATATCACGCCAATCCTCGGGTGAATCATTAATTCCTCTAATAAGCGGAGCTTGAGTTCGTATTATAACCCCTGCGCAGCGTAACCGTTTAACCGCTTTCGCGACCTTCTGTGTTTGAAATTCTTTCAAATGGCTGAAATGAGCCATTAAAGTAATGTTTTTTCCTTTTCTAATGATTTCATTAAATTTAGTTAACAGCTTATCTCCTTCATCACCTAAAAATCTCTGTGGATAAAAGGCAAGAGATTTTGTACCTATGCGGATACTATGAATATGATCCAACTCAGGTTTCATAATCACATCAAGATAGTCAAACAAATTGTTATTCGGCATATACATTGGATCGCCGCCGGTAATCAGAATATCGGTAACCTCTTTATGATATGATAAATAATCAAATAAATCCTTCTTATCCTTTGATTTGAATTTATGCTCGTCCATTTTTACAAACTGTGCCCAGCGGAAACAATAGGTACAGTAAGAATGGCATGTTTGTCCCTGCGCCGGGAAAAAAAGCACTGTTTCTTTATATTTATGTTGGATCCCGCCAAAAACACGGCGACCGATAGTCGGTATATTATTTTTTTGACCAGCCGGATGAGGATTTAATTGACGTCTGATTAATTTAATTGCTCTTTTTTCTTCATCAGTTGACTTGACTGTTTTTAACAATTGCCAGTGATCTTCACTAAGCATTTCTCTTTTAGGAAAAACTAAACGGTAAATTGGATCATCGTCTAAATTATCCCAGTCGACCAGTTCATCCAGCACATATTGGCTGACTTTAAAAGGAAAGATTTTTGTTAAGAATTTCAAATCTGTCAATTCGGTTGTAGATAATCTCTTTGCATAAGTTGACCTTAAAAATTTAGATATGCTGAAAAACATTTAGGATGTTTCCTTTTTAGATTTTCTAATTAAAGCTTAATAAGATAGTAGATTTAGTTTTTATTTGCAAATTTATCTTTATAAGTAATTAAAACCTCAGTGAAGATGTGAAATATTAAGACCCACCCCTAGCCCCTCCCAAGAGGGGCATTGCTTATTCCCCTCTTGGGAGGGGTTAGGGGTGGGTTTGTGTTCTTCCAAATATAGATCTAAATAAATTCCCCACCCCGTCACCGAGATATTACCTTTATAATCCTTTTTCAGTTGCATTTGAATTTACGCTAAAGTAATATTAAATTAAATTTAATACACATTTGGGGCAAAAGTGTAAAAGCTGTAATCAGTATATTTTTAACATAAACGGCAATCCGTACGGATAGAAAAGAATGTCCGCTTATGCATAAAATCACCCAATAATAACAGGATAAAAAATAATATAAAAATTGCTAATCAAATCAACCAAATCATCCGAGTCTGCAATATAGCGGAATTATTAAGAATATCTACTTTTAACAAATTAATAGATTTACAGGAGGTGTAAAATGGGGCAATCATTTGAAAAGATTATTAATTTACTTGGCGATGAAGCAGACTACCTGCTCAATCATCAATCAAAAACCGTATTAAAAGAAAATATGCATTTACCAGGCGCAGATTTTGTAGATCGAATCGTAGCGCCCAGCGATAGAAATATTAATGTAATGCGCAATATGCAATGGATGTTTAATACAGGCAGGCTGGCTAATACCGGCTACCTTTCTATTCTGCCGGTAGATCAAGGTATTGAACACACAGGCGGCGCTTCCTTTGCGCCAAATCCTATTTACTTTGATCCCGAAAATATTGTAAAGCTGGCACTTGAAGGCGGATGCAACGCTGTGGCTTCAACTCTCGGAGTACTTGGCTCGGTGGCTCGTAAATACGCCCATAAAATTCCGTTTTTAGTAAAATTAAATCATAACGAACTACTTACCTATCCTACTAAATATGATCAAATTCAATTTGCACAGGTAGACCAAGCCTGGAATATGGGCGCCGCTGCAGTTGGAGCTACTATTTATTACGGCTCTCCCGAATCAAATCGTCAAATTCAGGAAATAAGCGACGCCTTCCGCTATGCTCACGAATTAGGCATGGTAACCGTTCTTTGGACATATCTACGTAACAACGCCTTTAAGAAAGACGGTATCGACTATCACGTTTCGGCAGACCTTACCGGGCAGGCGAACCATCTCGGCGTTACTATTGAAGCGGATATAATTAAACAAAAACAGCCGGAAAATAACGGCGGCTTTACTGCAATAAATTTTGGCAAAACAAATGCTAAAGTATATGACGAATTAACAACCGAGCATCCAATCGACTCAACCCGCTATCAGGTAATTAACTGTTACATGGGAAGGGCAGGATTAATTAATTCTGGCGGAGCTTCCGGTAAAAACGATCTGGCGCAGGCTATTAGAACAGCGGTAATTAACAAACGCGCCGGCGGCATGGGCTTGATCTGCGGACGTAAAGCTTTCCAAAAACCGATGGACGTCGGGGTTGAATTGATAAACTCAATCCAGGATGTATACATGGAAGATAAAATTACAATTGCCTGATTAAAAATTCGGTTAAAAAATAAAAGGTTCATCAATTCTGTTGGTGAACCTTTTTTTGTAATGGAAAAATTGGATTAATGAATTATTGAATTAATGAATTGTTGGAAGATTGGAGTTATGAAAAGAGACCTCAAAGGTTTTCCCAAACCTTTGAGGTCTTTGAAGAATTGCTGGATTGTTGAATTTTGGTAGAATGGAATATTAAAATAATAGATTCTCTGCGATAGGGATAGAGCATAAGCATCCACCCATTAAAACCAATAAAATGTATATTTACACCAGCGAGTGAGATATTACAACACTCACATTCTCCTTCCCCTTTAATCTTTTCACGCAGCGCCCCCTCAAGGCAAAATCCCAATTTCTAATTCCTAATTCCCAATTACTAATTCTTCCTTTCCCCTTTACCCAATAACCGGCTAATGGTTTTAAAAGTATAACCTCTCTCTTTTAAAGTCTTAATCAATTCGGGTAAAATTAAATAAGGAAAGTCGCCGTCTCTATCGCTGCCGAGATGCATTAAAATAATTTTGCCGCTTAATCCGTATTTTTCTTCAACTTTTAGGATATGATTTAATATACCGCTATTTGTTCGATATAAAGATGAACCGGAATCCGCAACCCAGTCCCATGTATCGCATTTAGCCGACCAGCTTATATGTTTATAACCGGCTTCCGCAGCCCACAGTAAAATATCGTTATTAATTTCTCCATAAGGAGCCCGCCAGAACGGCGCCATCGGCTGTCCGGCTATTTGCTCATACAAGCTGTCTGCTTTAAGCAACTGTTTGTAAATAAATTCCCGTTGAACATTGGGCAATGTTTTATTGCTGCCGTCTATCTCTAAATAAGTTAGATGCGGATGTTTTAAGGAATGATTGCCGATCTCATGCCCGTCTTTTATCATTCTCTGAACTAAGTCCGGATATCGCCGGATAAAATCACCTGTAAGAAATATTGTACATTTTATGCCTTCCGACTTTAAAGAGTTTAAAATTTCAGCCGTGCCCTTATTTAGCGAGCCTCCGTCAAATGTGAGGGCGATAAATTTTCTTTTAGTTCTCACTTTTGTAATTGAATTACGCAAATAATCAATTCGCGCCGATTTAAAAATAATAGTAAAAGAATCAATTAAAACGCTTTTACCGGATTTCATTAAAGCCCATACCGCAAATTTATTTTCACCGGACCTTAAATATTGCCGCTTAAATGTAATTGGCGAATTTTCCTGCACCTGAGATTCGATAAACCTGCCGTCCCGCCGCAAGGCTGCCACCGCTCCCTTATTCACTTGTAAACGCAATTGGAAAATATTTTCCATAGAATAACGAATGCTGTCAATCTGTACAGTAAGGGAATCATCCGGCTCTGCTTTTGCAGTTACTTCTTTTTGGGTTTCGCTGGAAGATGTAATGTCAGAAATTTTTGAATTGAAATATATAACAATTAAAAGATTGGAAATTAACAACAGAATTAATAAGACAATAGATTCGGGAGAAAATTTAATCTTAGCTGCAAAATGCTGACACTTCCATTTATAATAACAGGATTTACTGCAAAACAAATGATGTGATAAACTCAATTGGCATGAAGGGCAAATCGGCTCTTTACAATAAAAGCACCGTCTTGCCGTTAATTTATCAGGATGATTTTTACAGGGAACTTTTTTTTGCGCCATATTCTTTTGTTCTATAATAGTAAAAGGGAAAAAGAATGGATTGATGGAGTACTGGAGTATTGATTGAAAACCATTACTCCAGTACTCCATCAATCCAACATTCCATTTTTTTTACTTTTCGTTATATCAATCCCGATTAAGGATTAGCGCTAATATAAATATTTACCTGTCCTTATACTGCGCTTCATAAAATCTTTGATATTCCGCCTGTTTTTCTTTTATTTTTCGCCACCAGTTTTCGTTTTTTACATACCAGTCAATTGTCATTTTTAAACCGTCTTCGAGATTGTGTTTAGGTTTCCAGCCCAGGGCGCGGATTTCATTTGTATCAATTGAATAACGCCGGTCGTGTCCAGGACGGTCTTTTACCGGCTTAATAAGCGATTTTGGTTTATGTAAATATTCCAGAATTGTATGTGTAATAAAAATATTCTCCCGCTCATTTCCAGCGCCTATATTATAGATTTTGCCGGTTTCGCCTTTATGCAAAACAGCGTCAATCCCAGAGCAATTATCATCGACATAAATCCAATCGCGCACGTTTTTGCCGTCGCCGTAAAGTGGAAGCTGTTGATTATCAATAGCATTGGTAATAAAAAGAGGAATTAATTTTTCAGGATACTGATAAGGACCATAGTTATTCGAGCTGCGTGTAATTAAAACCGGCACGCCGAAGGTTTTTAAATAGGAACGGACTAATAAATCGCCGCCTGCTTTACTGGCTGAATAAGGGCTGTTCGGCTCTAACAAATCGCCTTCTTTAAAAGAGCCATCTTCGATTGAACCGTAAACTTCATCAGTTGAAATATGCAGGAATCGTTTAACGCCATATTTTTTTGCCGCTTCCAAAAGTACAAAGGCGCCTTTAATATCCGTTTCAATAAACATTCCCGCTTCGTGAATAGAACGATCCACATGGGTTTCGGCGGCAAAATTAACTACTGCGTCAACATTGCTCATTAAATTGTCAACAACCAGTTCATCGCGGATATCTCCTTCGTAAAAAAAATAGCTTGGATCTCCTTCCAAATCAGCTAAGTTTTCTCGGTTGCCGGCATAAGTAAGAGCGTCTAAAACTATGATGCGGTAATCTTTATATTTATTAAGCATATAGCGTACAAAATTAGAACCGATAAACCCGGCGCCGCCGGTAACAAGAATTGATTTCATAACTGTTTCCTATCATTTT
>JAUXGF010000408.1 GCA_030622395.1 Calditrichaceae bacterium | reverse complement strand
TAACTTCAATATTTATAACGCTAAAAGATTTCTCGCTCCGCTTCGAAATGACAGTTTTGGTTAGTTTTCGGTCAGACACTAATTAACAACCAATGACTATTAATGACGGCGAAGCCAAATGACTTAATGACAATCCCCCCCCGCTATGCTTTTCTATAAATGCCCTTAATGAAAATTTTCTGGTTACTCCCACCCCCGGTTTACCCTCTGTTGATAATATTGAATCGTGGCTGGCAATTATCTTTTTAGCGATAAGTACATCTATATCTTCATCTATTTCAGTATTTTTTAAGGGCAGCAGCTTGTTTTGATTTTCTACGCTGTGGACCCGTGAAAATCTGTTATCAATTATTTCAATTGAAATTTGTTTATCATTAGAAGTTATATTTTTAGCGCCTTCACTATTTTTTATTGCAAGGGTTAATATTCCCGAATGATCCATCGCCTTTAGGCTGTCGGCGATTAGATTTTTAAGAGCAATGCGAATTGCCTTTTCGTCAATCCAGGCTAAGGGCAAATTAGAATCATATTCTTTTGTTAAAGTCACTCCCTTTTGAAAATACCCCTGAAATGAAGATAAAACAAGGTCTATTAATGATATTATTTCCACAGCTTTAAAATATTTTTTTGATATTCTTGTAAAGGCAGTCAGGGTATTAATCTTTTCTTTCACATGTTCTATTGATTCCAGCGCCGAATGTATAAATTCAATGGATTCATGGCTGCTATTTACTCGACTTTCCGATTCAGACAGTATAAATTGAAGATTTTTTATTGCCAGCAAAGAAGTAGAAAGAGGCGATTTTATATCGTGAGCCAATTTATTAATTGCCTTTTGATAGATAAAATTTTGTTCGGCGTTAAAAGTATTAACAAAAGATATAACATAACTTGAAATCCGATTAAATATTTTCACCGGCATAAAAATAACTTCTATACTTTTTAGATTGCCTTTATCATTAAAAGAAAATTGTTTCTTAATTTTAATATTAGATTTTAAACCCTGTGCAATTAAGATGTTTAAACTCTCGAACTCCGAATTTATAAATAATTCTGAAAAATGTAATTTATTACTGGGAATAATTAAATCAGGAAAAATATTTTTCAAGCGTTCATCGGCGCTAATTATTTTACCGTTTTTATTCAAATAAAGCGCCGGTTCTGTGTGCGCTTTAATAAGCTCATTACATAATTCTTTTTGCCGGTAAGCATAAAAAACAACACAGAGAGATAACAACAGTAAAATAATTATAACTAATTCCATATACATAGTATTCAGCATTTAAGATTAAAATTCCTATAAACGCCCATCCCAATTCAGGGACAACGAAGAGTATATACAAATGTGTCCCGTACTTCGGGAAAATATAGTTTCTATTTTTTTTAACTTTAGCTCACTTTGATTATTTTTATAACTTTAAAAAGACAAACATTATTAATCAAGTTAAATATATTCTTTCTGCTAATACTCAGTGACTTGGTGGGGAATTTATTTAGGTGTATATTTGGAATAACACAAACCCACCCCTAACTCCTCCCAAGAGGGGAATAAGCAATGCCCCTCTTGGGAGGAGTTAGGGGTGGGTCTCATGCGTTGTTCAAATTTTCACCCAACTAACCGGGGCATTACTCTTTCTGTTAATAACTCATAATTGTTTAAATTGATTTTTCTCTATACTTATTATAAATTAAATTTAACCTAACATAAAAAATGTCTTTGCCATTAGTTAAAATAACAAATTTCAGGAGAATATTATGGGTTTAAATGAAAAAAAACAGCAGTTTTTAACAATGTATGCATTAGAAAGTAAATCGTTTGAAACCATCTCGGCTGAACTTGAAGTGCCAACAGAAACTTTGTTTGAATGGAAATTTGAACTCGATGAAAAAATAGATGATCTGAAAATGATAGAATATGAAAAGATTATAGAAAAGAACAAACTTTCCGATTTGGAGCGTTTTAAATATTGGGCTCAGCTTTACAGCCGCTTAACAGCGGAACTCGATAAACGAGACTTTACAGGTTTACCTACAGATAAATTACATTTTATGTTAACAATGATAGAAGAAAAATTGAACGCTAAACCGGAAACAGATGACATTGACGATTGGGATGACTACCCCTCGATGACCGATCTTAATGATATTGAATAAATCCATTCGCGTATTAGTTTACACCTAATAGGCTTTAGATGGAACAATCAACTTTCTTCCTCCAGCATCCGGCATCAGTAACCGGTAATCAGTAATCGGTGATTGGTAAGCGGGCTTTACGCTGCGTTTTTCTTGTCTCCAGTATCAAGTATCAAGTATCCCCGCAATGGCGGGATTTCCGCTCCGCTTCAACAAGTATTCAGAGGTTAATTAAAAAAATGGACAAAGAGGATCTTAAAAATCTTGCCAATGACCCCAAATTCATACCGGGAATATATAATTACTGTGACCGGTGGTGTGAACGATGTTCCTTTACTTCCCGCTGCCTGAATTTCGCTATAGACGAAGAGCGCTTTTCAGACCCGCAAATCTCTGATATATCAAATGAAGTTTTCTGGCAAAAGCTGTCGGAAATATTTGAATTAACGCTTGATATGCTCCAGGACTTTGCAGAGAGCGAAGGTATCGACCTCGATTCGATTGACATAGAAGCAGAAACGCAGCAAGAAAAGTTAAATAAAGAAACAGCTCAAAATAATGCCTGTGTGCGCGCGGCTAAGGCTTATTCTGAAATGGTTGCTTCCTGGTTTGATTCGGCGGATGATTTATTTAAAGATAAAGAAGATGAATTAAATTTGAAAGTGCGTTTAGCGATAACGGGTACTGATCCCCATAAAGAATCTGTTACAGTCGAGGACGCTGTGCAGGTAATCCGCTGGTATCAACATCAGATATATGTAAAGCTTATGCGGGCAGTGCATGGGGAATTAGCCGAGAAACCAGATATTATTGATGATTTTCCCCGCGATTCTGACGGTTCTGCAAAGGTGGCTTTAATTGCCATAGACCGTTCCATCGCCTCATGGGCGGAATTAAGAAATCATTTCCCTGAACGAGAATCAGATATACTGGATACCCTCGTGCACCTTGACCGCCTTCGCAGAAAAACAGAAAAATATTTTCCGGACGCCAGAGCCTTTATCCGTCCCGGTTTCGATGAACAAGTTCAACGCTAATAATTCAAATATTCCAGCGACTCTACTACTCTAACATTCCATTATTCCAATCTTCCAATACTCCATTACTCCAATTCTTCATCTTGCGGAGAGGGTGGGATTCGAACCCACGGTACCCGTAAGGTACACACGATTTCCAGTCGTGCCGATTCAACCACTCTCGCACCTCTCCATAGTTGTCATAGTAGCAAAGTTTCAAATTACAGTATTTTCATACGCTAAAATAT
>JAUXGF010000317.1 GCA_030622395.1 Calditrichaceae bacterium | reverse complement strand
CGACTTAATATTTTTTTATGATCAGATTTTTGGCAAGATGTATTTCTGGGCCAGTTTTATGTCTGACTTTAATGAGCTGCATATTCCTTTCCAGGTTTTTGTACAGGATAGTCTCAAATCGTTTCAGCTTCCTTTTTGGAATCCGTATACATTTGGCGGGATGCCTTTTTTAGCGGATATCCAGGTAGGATTTTTCTATCCGCTTAATTTTATAATATCCGTATTTGCATCGCAAGGCGAGCTTCCGGTTAAAGCAATGGAAATGCAGATCATTTTTCATTTCTTTATTGCCCAGGTTTCAATGTATTTTCTCTGCCGGCATTTCAAAGTAAGTTCAATAGGCTCGACCATCGCCGCTCTTTCTTATTCTCTTTCAGGGGCGATTGTCTGTCGGGTTGTTATTCAGACATTTATCTACCAGTTCTCATGGCTTCCGCTTTTGTTTTTACTATTTCACAAAACAATCACCGAATTGAAGTGGAAATATGCGATAATAACTGGCTTGGTTTTAGGCGTAACAATGCTTGTCGGACATCCTCAGGCAATTTTTTATAACGGATTTTTTATAGGACTATTCATTCTATGGTATGGTTTCGCGGGCGTTTTTTCCAAAGAATTGCAGGGACGCAAAATTCTGCTGTTTGCCGGTGCGGCGGTTTTGCCGTTTGTTATTGCCTTTGGCGTTTCAGCGATACAGGTGCTGCATACACAAGAATTAGCTTCATTATCCAAGCGAACGCTTTTAACTTATAAAGAAGCTGCCGACGGTTCACTGCAAATTAAACAACTGCTGACCATGATAACGCCGAATCTTTTTGGTTTTACGGACATGTCTGTGACAAAACACGTTCCTTACTATCTTGAGCTTCGCAAAGGTTATCATTTCTGGGAAACCGCTTTTTATTTTGGCATTCCGGCTTTAATGATAGGATTGATTGGAATTATCAAAGCCCATAAATCTCGTCTGGGCGCTTTTCTAATTTTTATAGCTTTGATCGGATTCCTTCATGCCTTAGGGTCAAACGGTTTTCTTTTTGCATTGCTTTTCAAGTTTCCCTTTTTCGATAAATTTCGTTTCCCGGCGCGGACAATATATTACCTGGTTCTCGTGTTTTCCATTTTTGCCGGTTTCGGTTACGACGCCTTTACCAAACAAAAAGATAAACACAGATTGACCTTAATATCTATTGCCGCGGGCGTCCCTTTACTTATTGCGCTTGGGATATACAGCGGCGTAATCCTTGATGCGATTGGAACTCCACGAGAATTTTACAGCCAAATCGAAGGATACGGCTTAACGGCTTTATATTTAATAATTGCTGCAAGCGTCATATTATTCTTATCATATAAAAAGAAAATTCCATTGGTTTTAATGGGGCTATTATTAATTGGGCTGATTATTACAGATTTAACCATAAACCTTTCCGGTTTTAAAAATCACAAAGACAGCCCGGAAAAGGTATTTAGAATTAATCCGAATCTTGAGAGAATGTTAAAGCCTAAACCACCGGATGATATTTTCCGGGTCAAAATGCGGAATAAATATGTTATGCCTCTCAGAAGAAATCAGGGAATGGTTAATAAAATTATGCTGCTCGAAGGATTTAATGCTCTGGGATTAGTACGAAAAATACCGCCGTGCAAAGCGGGTATGGATCTGCTTTCTGTCCGCTATCAAATTAAAACCGATACAAAAACTCGTCAATCATACTTCGATGTGCGCGGCGATTGTTTCCCGCATTCCAGGATGGTATATAAAGCCGTAATTTCATCGCCCGACAGCGCCGCCGCCGTTATTAAATCGGGCAATGTTGATTTTACAAATGAAGCGGTTTTAGAAAAGGAATGCCCTTTGGAGCTTCCGCAGGAAAATGTAAGCGATGTAAAAAATTCGGTAACATGCAAAGAATATGATAATAACTATCAAAAATATGAAGTGGCAAGCGAAGAAAACGGTATTCTGAATGTAAGCGATATTTGGTATCCGGCGTGGAAAGTAAAACTTGACGGTCAGCCTGCGGAACTTTTGAGAATAAATTATTGTTTGAGGGGCATTGCAATTCCAGCGGGTGTTCATACTATAGAAATGAATTATGATTCAACCGCCTTTCGTATCGGTTTATGGATTACCATTTTTACGTTGGCGCTTACAATAGGATTATTAATATTTGATTGGAAAATAAAATCAATTGGATGAAAGAAAATATATGGATAAGAACATAGCTTTACAAATTAATTAATGATACTGGATACTGGTTGGAAATCCCGCCTTTGCGGGGATACTGGATGCTGGTTACTGGATGCTTGATGCTGGATGCAAGATACTGATTACCGGTTACCGATTACTGATTACTGGATTCTGGTTGGAGCGGAACGGAAATCCCGCTTTTGCGGGAATACCGATTACCGATTACCGGATGAGGGGATGATCAAGTTTCTTTATCCAGTATCCAGTATCGAGTATCCAGTATCTATTTTAATAATACATTCCCCGACCAATCGGGACTATACAATAAAATAAAACGGAATAATATGAATAATAAAAATAACTTACCTCTTGTCAGTGTAATGGTTCTAAACTATAACGGTCAAAAATTTCTTAAAGATTGTTTTGATTCTCTTTTAGCCTGCGCTTACCCTAATTTTGAAATTTTAATGATTGATAATAATTCCACAGAAAACGATGTGGATTATGTTGCCCAAAATTATCCCCAGGTAAAAATTATTCAGACTCACAGTAACTCCGGTTACAGCCGCGCTTATAATATTGCTTTTGAAAAATCAGAGGCGAAATATTTTATCATGTTAAATAATGACGTAAAAGTTGAACCGGATTGGATTGAGCCGCTGGTCGCCGCCGCTGAAAAGGATGAAAAAATAGGGGCGCTTCAGCCAAAGATTCTTTCGATGAGGAATAAAGGATGTTTTGAATATGCCGGAGCTTCGGGCGGTTTTATGGATAAATACGGTTATCCGTTTTTGCGCGGCAGATTGTTTTTTACAATTGAAGAGGACGAAGGTCAATACGACGATGAAACCGAAATTTTTTGGACAAGCGGGGCGGCGATGTTTGTCCGGGCGGAGGCGTTAAATAAAAGCGGCGTTTTAGATGAAGATTTTGTACATCACATGGAAGAGATTGATTTATGCTGGAGACTGCGCTTAGCCGGATATAATTTAAAAGTCATCCCAAAATCCATGATTTTTCATTATGACGGCGCAACGATCAAACCGTTCAGCTTTATGAAATTATATTGGAATCACAGAAACGGTATTTTCATGTTGATTAAAAATCTTTCACCGGAAAGTTTATTAAAATCACTTTTCCTGCGTTTAATTTTAGATAAAATAAATATTTTTTATTCGGCGCTTTTTAAGTTAGACTTTAAACATTCATGGGCTATAATTAAAGCATATTGGTGGATTTTAACCCACCTAAATCATATATTAAAAAAACGTAAAACTGTACAGGCAAAATGTCTGGTTAAGCCTGCGCTTGTTGAGCAAAAGCTCTATCCAAAAAGCGCAGTACTGCAATATTTTTTAAAAGGTAAAAAAACTTTCAGGGAACTGGATTAGTTATTAAAAAGTTAACCGAAAAAATTAAAAGTTACTCAAGCGAGCTAAAGTGCCTAAAGTTAGAAAAATGGAAATAAACTTTAATTCACTTTTAGTTTCATATTAACTTTGTGGAGGAAGTATTCAATGAAGATTGAAATCGAATCGACCCATTTGGGCGGTCTAGTTGTTTTAAAAACTCAGGTATTCGAAGATGAGCGCGGTTTTTTTCTTGAGGCTTACAGGGCTGATCAGTTTAAAGAGGCGGGGCTGCCTTACGAATTTTTACAGGATAATCATTCGGGGTCAGTAAAAGGCGTGCTGCGAGGTTTACATTTTCAGTGGAGTCCTCCAATGGGTAAACTTATGCGGGTCACACGGGGCGAAGCTTTCCTTGTCGCCGTTGATATAAGAAAAGGATCGCCGACTCTTGGGAAATGGTTCGGTACGGTTGCGTCTGCGAAAGATAGAAGACAAGTTTGGGCGCCCGCCGGATTTGCCAGGGGGTTTTGTGTGGTTTCAGATTATGCTGAAATCCAGTATAAGTGCACGGGCATCTATAATAATAAGGCAGAGTCTGGAATTCTATGGAATGATCCGGAAATAGGAATTGAATGGCCTGTATCGATAGCGGATCCAATTCTTTCCGATAAAGATTCTAAAGCGCAAACACTTGCCGAATGGTTAAACTCTCCGGAATCGGATAATTTTTTGTTTAATAATGATTGAAATCAGCATTATGCAATCAGCAATTCCCCTCTTGAGAGGGGTTAGGGGTGTGTTTCTTTACATTATCATCCGACATCTCATTCGCCACTACTCCGCCCACCAAGATATTATCAAATTTATT
>JAUXGF010000143.1 GCA_030622395.1 Calditrichaceae bacterium | reverse complement strand
TTGATTTCATTTTACTGGAAAACTTAACTGATGAAGCGGGAAGAAATAAAGTTCATATAAAAGCAAAAACGCAAAGAAGAAGACCTAAGAAAAAAAGACGAACAAGAGAGAATTGATGAAGAATTGGAGTACTGGAGTAATGGAGCGTTGGAGTAATGGAGTGGTGGAAGAAGAGACCTCAAAGGTTTTCTTAAACCTTTGAGGTCTTTGAAGAATATGGTCTTGCTCCGAGGAAGTCCCTTGGGAAAGAATTGGAATAATGGAATAATTGAAGAATTGGATTTATGGAGTGTTTGTTTTAATGAATAATACAGTTATTTATTAATGTAAACCTTAAAACAACTTATCCCCTGCCCTTAGTCGGTGGACGAACCTCTGCTTCAGGCGGCTTCTCTTTTCAAAGAAAAAGGTGAAAGGCCCCTCTGTTTTTTAAGGGAGAGGGGATTGGCACCTTATAAGTTAAGTCTTTGATCTTTTGGTTTGACCGGATTAGTCCCTTATGAGTTAAATTCATGAAAAATGTTAAAAACTTTTTTTTCGATTCTTTTCTTGTATCAGAGTTAAGCCGGATAATTCTTTAGTCCTAGCGGGACGAAATGTTTGTAGAAAAAAATAACCTAAAAAAGTGGGAAGCCCCGTTGGGGCGGCATGAAAGTTTAACTTGACGCCTGCCCGCCTCAGGTGGGGAACGCAGAAAAATGGAATGGTGAAGAATTGAATTAATGAATTAGTGAATTAGTGAATTGATAGATTGGGAAGAATTGAATGCTGAAGAATTGGTCCCGAACCGTTGGGATGAGATTTGATATTTCCAGTTTATCTGGCTTAGGACGTGAATAAAAATATTGAAATCGGATGCTTAAACAATTTACATATCAATTAAGAAATATCTTAATCCTGTCGGCGCTGATAGCCGGAAGCCTTTTTTCACAAGACGTAGATTCGCTGAACAGCTTAACTACTTCTATGCCTGATTCTATGCGGATGGAAACCGTTATTGACAGCAGCCTGCAGGACAGCGTCTCCAAGGATGAAAAAAAGACGGAGCTTGAAGGACCTATTAAATACTGGGCTGACAACATTGATTTGAGCAACGACGGCAGCATTATCTCGCTTAAAGGGAACGCTAAGATTATTTACCAGAGCATGACTTTAACAGCCGCCGACATTATAGTTGACCGCAGCGTTAATACGCTATATGCCCAGGGGAATAAAGATTCCATTGGTGTGGAAGGCGATACATGTTTCACGGAAACGCCGGTATTCAGTGAAACCGGCGAAGAGCCGTTAAACGGTGATTTTATAGAATATAATTTTGATACCAAGCGCGGTAAAATCACCATGGGCAAAACAAAAATGGATCCCGGTTATTATAAAGGTTCGAATATTTATAAAATTGCAGACAGCACCCTGCTTATCCAAAGCGGTTATTTTACATCCTGCGAGCATATTGATAATCCTCATTACTATTTTAAAAGTTTAAAGATGCGGGTCAAAGTAAAAGATAAGGTTGTCGCCAAACCGGTCATTTTTTATATAGCGGACGTGCCTTTAATGATTTTACCTTTCGGCGTTTTTCCTAATAAAAAAGGCAGGCATTCCGGAATCATGGTTCCTAAATTCGGGGAAAATCACTATGGCGGTAAATTTTTACGCGGCATCGGCTATTACTGGGCGCCCAGCGATTATTTTGACGCCACACTTTTAACTGATTTTTATGATAAGTTAGGATTTACTTATTCCGCTGAGATGCAATACAGACTTAGGTATCATTTAAACGGATCTGTTTCCGGTGAATATTATCCCCGAGACCCAAGCACCGGGCAGCGTAAAGAACGCTGGCGGGTTCGATTTAAGCACAGTCATATTATTGATCCGACTTTAAGAATTTCAGGGTCGGGCAGCTTTATGAGCGACCGTTCTTTTGTGCAGCAAACTTCTCCAAACGAAAACGACCGTTTAAATCAAAACATCACTTCAAATATTAATGTAAGCAAAAGCTGGAAAGGCACAAAAAACAGTATGAGCCTCAGCGCTAATCGAAATGAAAACTTACAAACCGGAAGAGTCGATTATACATTTCCCAATCTTACTTTTAGCCGCAGGCAAACCAGCATTTATGAAACTATTACCGGTAAAAGCTTAGGCAGTAAAAGGTCCTGGTATCAGAGCGTTAATTTTTCCTACAATTCCAGGCTGCTGCGCAAAGGGTCTCATATTCCGTCACTTGACTCAACAAATTCATTCACTGATACGGAAAAAGCCGGCATACAGCACCGTTTAAATTTTTCCTCACCGCAAAAGGTTCTTAAATATTTTAACATAACCCCGTCGCTTTCTTATACGGAAGATTGGGTAAACGAAGTGAATGACGCTGAATACAACCCTGAAACCAAACTTATAGAAGAAAAGAAAAAAAAGCAGTTCGCCGCTAAGCGTACCTTTAATACAAGCGTTGGTTTAAATACTAATCTTTATGGATTTTTTGAGCCCAATATCGGAAAATTGAAATATATCCGTCATATAGTTGCTCCGTCTATTAGTTTTACTTATACGCCTGATTTTTCCAGCCCTTTTTATGGTTATTATAAATCCGTAACCGACAGCGCAGGCGTTGAACATAAATATGACCGCTTTAAAAATACAATTTTCGGCGGGACGCCGGGAAGAGAATCTCAAAGAATGTCTATAAGGTTAAAAAACGTTTTTCAGGGAAAACTTATTGATGAAGAAGGAAAAGAGAAAAAGATCGACTTCCTTACGGTTGCCTTTTCTACAAATTATAATTTTAAGGCGGACAGCATAAAATGGGGCGGATTATCCACAAGTATTCGGCCCAGAATATATGGTAAAAGTATTACTATCAGCGCTGCTCACAGTTTTTATAAATCCCGAAAAGACGGCGCAGGCGAGATTGATGAATTTTTACCGGCACAGGGTAAACTCCCAAGGCTGCTTCGTCTTTCCACTTCTTTTGGTTTTTCGATAAACAATAAAACATTCTCAAAAAAAGAAGAGAAACAATCCGGCAAAAGCAAACGCAAAAGTAAAGAAGAGCAAGACGACCAATCAAAGGAAACATCTTCAAAACAAGAAGAGGATGAATCGGAAGCTATCTTGAAAGGATCCTTTATCGAACAGGAAAAAGACGATTATATGGATCAAACCAAAAAGATTTCCATTCCCTGGTCGGTTTCTTGCAATCTCAATTATTCTTTAAACAGGGTCGCTGACGATTTTAAAAAAAATATCGGTTTTTCCGCTAATGCAAAATTGCAATTAACCAAAAATTGGAAAATAAGTTGGAATGCCCGTTTTGATTTAGTGGAAAAAGAAATTGTCACTCAAAGTTTTAGTATTTACAGAGACCTGCATTGCTGGGAAATGTCTTTTGACTGGCAGCCATTATCAGATTACTACGGCTTTCAGATTAATATTAAATCATCCGTGCTGAAAGATATAAAAGTAACTAAACATCCTTCTGGAAGCAGTTATATTCCAAGATATTAGCGGGCAAATAAAATTAACAATTGAGATTATTTATTGTGGTATTTTATAATCATCTTTAGCGCGCATGAATATCATACCTATGCGGCTTTTCGATCTGGTTAACTCAGCGATATACTCTTCAAATTTAACGTCCTTTACTTCATGAACGCGTTTGGATCCGCTGGCATGGCGGAATATTACGTTGCCCCATTCATCAACGGCAATTATTCCCATGTGAATTGAAAAAACGCCGGGAATTGTAGTTATGATTGAAACAATCTCGCCGCCCTGCAATTTGTTTTTAATTTTAAGTAAATTCTTTGTAGGGATATATTTTACCTTCATTGTTTCTGTATCAGGTGTATCATTCAGATCCGATTCACTAACGCCGTTATCTTTAAAGGTTCCTTTGCGGTCGATTTTTTTAATTATTTCTTTAGTTAATCCTTTGCCTATATCTTCAGTGATATCTTCCAACATCCAATTGTTATTAGGCAGCCAGTCGGCAATGGTAAAATGATTACGCAAGGTGTAACTAATCTTACCATTTTTATAACGTATTTTTTGCAGGTTGTCAAACATTTGCGAATAGTTATTGGAAACGGATAACGCCAGAGTATGTTCACAGAATAACATACAATCCGTTCTGCCAAAATCCATTAGGGGATCGGGATCCGGATCGTTGTGAGGTCCCTCGCCCATATTGAAAATTAAATAGGGCGTACCCTTTCCTAATTCCGAATAATATTGGATACGGTCTTTAATAAGTTTAATTTTTTTGCCGTCTGCCATTAATTGATTAAAATCCGAAGCCGTCATTTCCCATGTTCTTTTTGTGTTTTTCCAGCGGAACTGCCTGCTAAAACGTAAGCGGATAACCCTATCCATAATTCCGCCTACTACGTAGACGTCAACGTCCTGCAAGTTTTTAATTTTACCGCTTTTAATAAAATTATTAGTTGTACCGTTTTGGAAACCGACAAAGAAATCTATATGCTCTTCTTTGATTTGCTTGCCGGCGTCGTGAGCTAAAAAGTACCCGTCATGGAATGTCCCGTCAGGCAGGGGCATGCCTACAGCTTGCGGTATAAAAAGCACACTCCCGATTAGTATTTTGTGGGGGTCCACGGCAACCGTACGCCAGGGAATCAATTTAAAATTTTTAATCCCCAATCCGAAAGGCGCCCTTTCGACAATTTTGCAGCTTATTTTATCATTAACCCTTTTGGTAAAATTGACAACTCGTCCGTCGAGGAGTCTGCCGTTTCCTTCTTTGGCTAATCGCTGCGCAAAATGATCCTTTACATTTATAATCACATTGCCGTTATTATTCAAAAGAACAGTTTTTTGCCGGCTGCTTGCAAATTGATTTTCATCTATAATACTATAAAAACTTGCCTTAATTTTTCCCTGATATAAATAGTAAGAATTGGGATCAAACATTTTTTCATAGTTCTGAGCGTGCAAAACCATGAAATTAAATATGAAGAAAAATATTGTTAATTTCCGCATCGGTGATAAAACTCCTTAATATTAGGTTCTAATAATCCAAAAACAACTTGAGGCTTTCATTATGTATATAAGTGACAAACAAAAAATATTCTCACTTTGCTTTTAAGAGTTTATTTACAAATTTATTTAGTAAGCCATCAGGGACAATTTATCTACATTCAAACCGGATGGCATAACGAATAATGCACGAATGAATCCCGTACTTCGGGAAAAATCTATTCCCCCTTAGAAAAAGGGGGTTAGGGGGTTGTAAAAATGCAAACCCACCCCTGCTTGCATCCCGATATTCGCTGTTGCAGAACACCCAAAATGTCATTTCGAACGGAGTGTCCCGAGAATCAGGATATAACGTCAACAATAACAATAAATTTCTCGTTAAAAGATCTTTGAAATGACAGGGGAAACACTAGAGCAACGTCCTGTACTTCGGGGTAACCCCTTTCCGCTTCCGCGCGCGCTCTCTCTCTCCTCCCTCTCCCTGCCTGCGCCAAGTGAAGCGCGGCAGGCAGGCCAACAAGAGGGGAATTACAGCTTTTTCTTACCCATCCCTAACCCTTCCCTAATACAACAGGGAAGGGAAAAGATTTTGATCCAAGCCCCGAAAATCCGGGATTAGGAGGTAAGTTCTCTTATCAGTCTTGTGTATTATTTTTTTTACCGCTTAAAAATATCAAAACAATACCGCCGATGATGAGCAATACGGGCCAATATCTTAAATATTCAAAATAACGGAAAATGAATAATAACCCCAAAACCGTTAATATTCCGCCGGGCAGTAAAAGCCCTTTGTCTTTCTGCCCTGCAAAATAAAGAACAAAAAAACCAAGCCCCGGTCCTAACAGGAACACCGGCCATAAACTTTGCATATATTCCCAGCCCATAATATTACAATACATAAATAAAGAGCCGTAAATGATAAGAATAATACCCGGCATAACAAGTCCGTAATTCTTTTTATTGATAAAAAACCCTAATAAAAAACCAACGCCTCCAAGTATGACAAATACAGGCCAAATCAGGAAAAAATTAAACGTGATCACATTCAAATTTTCCAGTAAAAAAATAATACCTAAGAATATCAAACCAAGCCCTAAAGCCTTGCTACGATTATCCATATTTCCCCTCAAAAAATTTAGTTTGTTAACCTAAAAAACTTACTATATAATGTATGAATTGATTTAATTATTTGCAACAACTTATATACTTTCATCATAATACCTCGAGTCATTTGGGATTTTTTCAAAATAAATCTATAAATTATTAAAATGCCATAAATTAACTCCTCTCTTGTTGGCCTGCCTGCCGCGCTTCACTTGGCGCAGGCAGGAGCCGAAGCGGAAAGGGGTTACCCTGAAGTACAGGCTGTTGCAGATTAAAATTCTAACCACTCCCGAATCACTGTCCTTAACCGGTCAGTACAGTGCGGGACGCCTTATCCTACGGAACGTCGTAATTACACGAATATACACAAAAAAACTTATTAAATATTCGAATAGCCAATTCTCATATTTTTAAATTCAGTGTAGATCGGTGTTAATCGGTGACTAAAGATGAGCAACACCCTTAACATCGGGATGCAAGCAGGGGTGGGTCTTAATATTTCACCCATCCATTGAGGTTTTACAAATGCTTAATATGCATCCTTGATTAATTCGACAACGATTTGTAATATATGCCTGCATACTTTTAATAACTAACGTAATGAATTAATTAAAAAACAGGAAAATGCAATGGCGAAAGTAATTCAGAAAAAGGAACCGTCGGCATTCTACCGTTGGGCTGTTTTGGTTTTTGTCAGTTTTGCAATGTTTGGTAATTATTATGTATACGACAGCATCAGTCCCTTAGCTGACCTGCTTGCCAGTCAACTCAATTTTACCGATGCTGATATCGGGAAAATGAATGCGATTTATAGTATACCAAATATTTTCATGGTGTTAATCGGCGGAATCATTATTGACCGGCTTTCACCGAGAAAAGCTGCCTTTATCTTTTCTTTTTTATGCTTGCTCGGCGCCGGTATAACTGCCGCTATGCCCGATTTGACTACTATGTTGATCGGAAGATTAATTTTTGGTTTGGGCGCTGAATCGCTGATTGTTGCCGTAACAACT
>JAUXGF010000475.1 GCA_030622395.1 Calditrichaceae bacterium | reverse complement strand
GGGAAAGCGATAAGCGGATTAATGATTTGATGAAACGCTTAAAATTATCCGGCAGAGAAGATGATTTAGTAAAGGCTTATTCATCGGGAATGAAGCAGCGCTTAAAATATGTTTTTGCCATGCTCGGTCAGCCGGATGACGATTTAGACATTGAGACTTCTGATGACTTTGAACTTAGTTTCGGATATATAAATACCGGTTTCAGAATGAAATTAAATCTATATCGTATTTATTTTGATAATAAGTCTTATAGAATTGAAAATCCTGCAATGGCAGACAAACCGGGATATGATTATAAAGGCCGCCGTTATGTTACTGTTGGGAAAGCAGTGTATGAGGGAATTGAATTTAGCTCTAATATACAGCTTTCAAAAAATCTCGATTTAGGTCTTTCTGTAACCAGCATGGAAAATGCTTGGGGTGATGATATTTCCGAAGAAGCGCAGTCTGAATTGGGGATTGAAGAAGGCAAAATTGAACCCGGCACTCCGCAGTTTATGCTTTCAGGCGTCTTAAATTATATCAGAGGTCCTTTCTTTATGTCTGCTTCAGCTCGTTATAATAAAGATTATTACATTTTACCGGGCAATGATTATATAGCTTTAGAGTATGATGTTACTAATGATGTTTCTACACACAGCGCTGCTGTCTTGGATGACTGGGCTGTTGTTGATTTAATTATTGGTTGGAATCAAAAGTTTATGGGAGTCGATCTTAGCGCTTCTTTTCATTTAAATAATTTATTTAATGAAGATTTTTATCAAATTGGAAATGAATATGGTCTTATACCTGGCCCAGAGCGCAACGCAATGTTAAATCTGACTATAGGTTTATAATAGAAGAATTCTTGCTTAATGTAAAGGTCGTCAGAATTGATGCTGACGACCTTTTTTTGTTTTATAATTAATAAAATTTATATAAGAGCGTTAAATTGTCATTTACAATTGGCAATATAAAAATTTCGCACTTTCCTTTAGGATTATCCCCAAAACAAATTATTTTAAATTATCCTTTGCCTTTAAAAAACATTCTTATTATCTTAAACTTCTATGTTTAATTAAATCTTTGCTATTCAGCCGGTAACTGAAATCTTAATTTCTTGTTAAGAATAAGCATGATTCACTTGAAAAAAAGGGGTTTTAATATAATTCTCATACTAATAAAACAAATATTTAATAATTATTAGTTAAATTTTAACATGTCGGTAAATATTTCGCTTTAAAATAAACCCGGCTGAACAATTACATTAAATCAATAAACAAAATGATGTTAAAATATTTTATTATCTCAATTATTATATTTCTATTATCTGATATACTTATAGCCCAATCTCTTGAAAAACCACAAGTTGACGACATGTCTAAATTTACATCAGTTGGTAATATAGGCATTACTGTTTCAAATTATGGGACTTTTGGCGATGGATTAGCGACGCAAACGCCCGTTGACCAGCCATCTTGTGAATATCCAAAAGGATCGGGGATTGAACATCTGTTTGGCGGCGGGCTGTGGGTTGGCGCAATGACACCGGAAGGAATTAAAGTTACTACCGGCGCTTTTAATTCATCAAGTTTATATTCAGGCGGATCGAATAATTATGAATTTACAAATACAGATGATCCTTTGGATAAAGTTATTGAACGCTCTTCATTTTACGACAACCGGTTTTATTCTCCCGAAGCGGTTAGTCATCAGGACTTTGTCGCTGAATTTTCCGATACCAACTTGATTGTCCCCGGCACTACAAATCCAATCCCAAATCATATTCCAATGGGACTTGCAGTACATTTAGAAACCTATGCCTGGAATTATCCTTTTGCCGATGCGTTTGTTATATTTAATTATACGATAACCAATGTCTGGGATGATACATTAAGAGATGTTTATATAGGAATGTGGGCGGATTTAGTAGTGCGAAATATTAATATTACGCCGCCACGTGTTGGTTCTCCTTACTATCAGCATGCGGGGGTCGGTTATGTGGATAATGATTCTATGAAATTTGTCTATTGTTATGATTATGACGGCGATCCGGGATACACGGATAGTTATGTGGCAATTCCACTCTTAGGCGCTGATCCTCAAAAAAAGGATCAAAAGTATTCAGGCAAAGCTACACATAACTGGTGGTTATACTCCGGAGGTATTGAAGAATATGAGCAGCCGCCAAGAGAAGAAGCGCTTCGTTATGAACGTATGAAAGAATCTTTTGATGACGCTATTTTTTGGCAGAGTCTATATCAATCCGCAGGAAATTGGATGAGTCTAATTTCTACCGGCCCTTTTGAATGTTTAGAACCGGATTCCTCAATCAATGTGGTTTTAGCAATGGTCTGCGCGAAGAAAGCCGGATTTAATCCGGCGACAGTTGATGATGCCGCTGCTAAAAGTAATCTCTTTGAGAATATTGCCTGGGCGCAGCGCGCCTATTATGGTGAAGATAGTAATCGTAATGGTATTTTAGATTATGTAGGCACGGATTCAACGGAAGATATTACCGGAAACGGCAAGTTAGACCGTTATATTTTACCAACGCCCCCTGCGCCGCCATATCTAAAAGTTATTCCCAAAAACGGAAAAGTTACGCTTCGTTGGGACCAATCGGCTGAATCTTCGATTGATTTAATTTCAAAACTAAAAGATTTTGAGGGTTACCGCGTTTACCGCTCATTTAT
>JAUXGF010000500.1 GCA_030622395.1 Calditrichaceae bacterium | reverse complement strand
TTGGTTCCCTTTGGAAAATGAACTATTACCGGCATAGTTGTTAGATTAACCTCAAAATCCTCTATTACATCTCTTAAAGATATCATCGATGTTTTGGATGAAAACCCCCTGCTATCTTCTGAAATGCTGGATTTAACTGAATGGATCGCCGAATATTATTTTGCCGGTTGGGGGCAGACTGTTCAGTTAGCTTTACCAAAAATGATAGATGTAGAAGAAAAAGAAATAATTCATCTTCAAAAGGTCGATTTTGAAATAGAGTTAACAGAGCGGCAGCGAGAATTGTATTTGATAATCGGATCAAACCCGGATAATTCAAAAGATTTTTACAGAAAAAAATTTGGACGAGGTTCATTTTATTATTTTTTAGGAGTTCTTGAAAACAAAGGTTTAATCTACCGTGAAAAACAAGTGCGAAAAGCCCGGGTCGGCGCATTATTAAAAAAATTTGTAATTATTTCTAATGACTATAATAAACGAAAAGAAGAACATGAAGATTATCTAAAATTTATAAAAGACCGCCCCGAAGTTGATAAATATATAGCAGAAAATTCCAGCGAACATGTCTTAAAGTCCGATTTCCTTAAGCAGGCTAAAATAACCCCCGCTACTCTGCAAAAAATGGAACGCTATAAACTTTGCGATATCGTCGAGCAGCAGGTAGATCGTAAAGTCGAAATTAAATATAAAGAAAAAGATAAAAAGATTATATTAACAAATGAGCAGACGTCTGTTATAAATAAAATTTTAAGTCAACTTGAGCAAGGGACTTTTTCTACTTTTCTCTTACATGGCGTAACCGGCAGCGGTAAAACCCAGGTTTATATTGAAGTTTTGAAGCATACGCTAAAAAAAGGCAAAACAGCAATCATTTTAATACCGGAAATATCTTTGACTCCCCAAACAGTCAGCCGTTTTACATCGGTTTTTTCTGAAGAGATAGCCGTCTTTCATAGTAAGATGTCAGCCGGTGAACGTTTTGATTCATGGATGGGATGCTACAAAGGTAAAGTAAAAATAGTAGTCGGTCCGCGCTCGGCGTTATTTGCTCCTTTAAAAGATATTGGCTTAATTGTGGTAGACGAGGAACATGTAACCACCTATAAGCAGACAGACGCCGCGCCCCGCTACCATGCGCGCGATACAGCGGTTTACAGGGCAAAGATGAATAATGCGCTTGTGATTTTAGGCTCTGCCACACCCAGCCTCGAATCTTACCATAATGCCCAAAAAGGTAAATATCAATTACTTGAAATCCCAAATCGTGTCCAAAATATCAAAATGCCCAAGGTCCACATTGTGGATATGAAAATAAAACACGGCAGGGCTGGTCAGGCATCCCCGTTATTTTCTAAAGTTTTAATAGATAAAATTAGTGATCGTTTAGAAAAAAAAGAGCAGATAATACTGCTTCAGAACCGGCGCGGTTATTCATCATTTATGCAGTGCAAAGAATGCGGATTTATACCAGTGTGTCCGAATTGCGAAATTACTTTAACCTATCATTCTTTTAATGAAAATCTGCAGTGTCACCTGTGCGGGCATCATCAGGCTGGTTTTAACGACTGTCCCGTTTGCGGCGGCAGGAAGATTGTTTATAAAGGCATAGGGACTCAGAGAATCCAAAATGAGCTCCGTGAAATTTTCCCACAGGCGGGAGTTTTACGTATGGATTTTGATACAACACGCGGTAAAAACATGCATGATACTATTTTAAATTCATTTGGCGAAGGCGAGGCGGATATTTTATTAGGCACGCAAATGATCGCCAAGGGATTGGATTTTAGTAATGTTACATTAGTGGGAGTAATATCCGCAGACGTCGGGTTAGCCTTGCCGGATTTCCGCGCCGCAGAGAGAGTTTTTCAGCTTTTAACTCAGGTATCGGGGCGCGCCGGCAGAGGCGAAAAACCCGGCGAAGTAGTTGTCCAGACTTTTATGAACACTCATTATGCCATACAATTTGCTAAAAACCATGATTTTATAGGTTTTTACAAAGAAGAGATGCAGCACAGGCGCAATTTTAAATATCCCCCATTCGTGAAATTTATTCAGGTTCTCGTCTCAACAGCTAAAATGAGCGATGCTATCAATACGGCGCGTGCGCTTTCAATTGAAATTAATAAAAAGGCAAAAAAATATTGCCAGGTTATTGGTCCTGCGCCCGCCCTTATACCGAAAATGAAAAATATGTATCGCTGGCAGGTTGTCCTTAAATTGAATTTTTCCACCGATCCGGCAGGGATCAATACAAAATCTGTTCTAAGAAAAATTATTGAACCCTATATAAAAAAGAAAAAAAGTGATATTAGGGTAATAGTCGATGTTGATGCAATAAGCCTTAGTTAGCCCAGTATAAGTAATTAAAAATATTTGGAAC